>JAZUCT010000015.1:0-8660 GCA_045639255.1 Clostridia bacterium | reverse complement strand
GATTCGAACTCCCGACCTTTGCGTCCGTAGCGCAACGCTCTATCCAGCTGAGCTAATGGTGCATGTAAGTTATTAAATTGTTTTGTTGGTGTGCACCCCACAAGGACGCAAAGGTTTTTTATGGGCTCCCGCAAAATGCATTTCATTTTGTGGGAAAAGGAATAAGTTGCATTGTTCAATTTGTTTGCGGGCTTGCCAAGCAAACTGTGAACTTATGCAAGTTATGACGCGCGTCCGTAGCGCAACGCTCTATCCAGCTGAGCTAATGGTGCATGTAAGTTATTAAATTGTTTTGTTGGTGTGCACCCCACAAGGACGCAAAGGTTTTTTATGGGCTCATGCAAAAATAAACCAATACTTCATTCAACATTGTTATTATAAACAATTAACAAAAAAATGTCAATAATAAACAACAAAAAAAGCAGGAGTTATTCCTGCTTTTTATTGTTAACTTATGTTAATTATTTTTTGTTGCCACCATCTTTATCGTTCTTTTCAATCATTTTCTTAATTTCATCCATAAGTTTTTTATCTGAATCTGCCATTTGTTTTAACAATTCTTTTGCTTTATTTTGAATTTCAGCATTTTCGTTGAACTTTTTAAGCAATGATTCAATTTGATTTGGTTGAATATTGATGTTAGTTTTTTCAAGCGCTTTTCTAAACTCGTTACCAGTTTGTTCTGGGGTGCCTTTCGAGAATGCTTGTCGCATTGCGCCATCCATAATGCGTTTAAGTTCTTCTTTTGTTGCATTATCAAAGCCAACTTTATCCACTATGCCAGCAAAGGCCTTTTTGCTTTCTTCTTCTTGTTTAACATATGCAAGAGAATTTTCCACATATTTTTTAGCTTCAGGTTTCATTTTATCTGTAAAGCCATAATTTTTTGAAACTTCTTTTTGCATATCTTTGTTTGCTTCAATTTGTGCACCAAGACGAACATTATCTTGTGAAATTGAATTGTTTTCATTTTGCAATGTTTTGTTTGCAGAAACAAACTCATCTCTTTCATTAATATTTGAATTCAATTCGCTTTCTTGAGTAGATAAAGCACCTTTTTGCCTTGTGATTTCTTTTCTGATTTTTCTTTTATCTTTATTACTTGAAGCACTTAATAAATCTTCTTCAGATTTTGCAATTTTAGATTTTATATCCAATATATTGTTATTATTTGCATCAATTTTAGCATTTAATACAGTTATATTTGAATTGTTAGCATCAATTTTATTATTGTTTTTGCCAATTGCTTCATTGTTTTCTGCAATTTTAGATTTTAGCCCACTATTAATTGCAGTTGTGAATGCTTCAGTTGCCATTCTGTTTCCAGGTGCATCCATAACAGCTGTTTGTGTTTTTTCTATTTTTTCAGCACCTTTTAACACTTCGCCAACAACCTGACCAGCAGCAGTTTTTGAAATACCTGTAGCATCGCTTATAACCTTTAAGCCATTAGCAAATCTTTGTTTTCTATCTTTTTTAGTTGCTTTATCTAGTTCGTTATGTTTTTCAATATCGTTGGTTGCAGAATCATATTCTTGAATTAATTGATCCTCTGACATATTTTTGAATTTTTTCTTGTTTTTATATCCATCTTTTAAAGCAGCATGCCTTGTTCCATCTTCACCAGTTGTTACATCAATTGCAGCTTTTGTTTTCTTTGCTGTTTTTGCAAGTTTTGCAGATTGTTTAAACGCAACACCTGCTGCACCACCGGTCATTGCAGCTGCGGCAACAGTTACACCAGCTGATACAACTTTTTTCGCTGTATCTGCAACGCCTTGTGCAATTCCTTTTCCTTCGGCAAGCGCTTCGTTACTGCCAATAAAGCCAGCAATAATGTTTGGGAATTTACTTGCAAGTTGAAGTGCAACAAGCATGAATATAAGTTGCATGATGCCAGTTACATAATGGGCACTTATTGTTAAATTGAAAATTGAAACTCCAAAAGTTAATGTTGGAATAACTCCACATAAAACGCTGAATAAGTTCATTCCGATAACTGCACCATATGCACTTAACACATGTTTAATCATTGAACTTTTCCAACTGCCAAATGCTTTGCCGTTATCAAGTGGCATCATTGCAACAATTGGTGGTGAAATTGCATATAGGAAAACAATATTGAATATGCGTGAAATTAAGCCAAGTGTTATTTTACCTATAAAGAAAATTGAAAATAACAATGTTCCAGCAAAAACAAGCCAGTTAATTTTGAATGGATCATAGTAAGTGAAAACAACAACGGGATTATAATATGTTAATTCCCAAGAATGAAAACTTTGGTCGTCTACTAAATAGAAGAAAGCTGAAACTTCTTTTAAATAACCATCATCTTCAACCCTTGTCCAAACAGCATCAGAAACTCCATGAGTTAAAGCATAGTCTATTTGTGCGGCAATATCGCCACCAACAACATTGTTACCTGTTGTTGCACCCGCGGTGCCAAAATAACCACCATTAATACTGTTTACATTTTCGCTTGAAATAATATCATAGAAATCTTTATCGTTATAAGTTATTTCACCATTTGCATTAATTTGATAGCCTGCCCTGTTAGCATCGCTTAAAGCAAGTGAGAATGCAACTTGTGAAATTGTTTCTGCTTGGTTAGGCGTTACAGCCATATAAAGAGTTTTAAGCAATTGATTTGATAAATAAATTCCGCCAAAAGTTAATGCAGGCACAAGGAAGAATGTGAAAAGTGCTTTCACTGACCTGCCAACAATTTGAGTTTTGGTTGTGTTATCTTGCGCATATTCGCTTTTTAAAATTGCAAACACTGTGAACACAAGAAGCAAAACAATTGCAACAAGAATTAAATTTCTGAACACAGTTTGAATGTTTGAATTATATAAAAAATCGGTTAATATATCGCCAGAAACAGCACCGCTATACCATTGATCAGGAGTTGTTGAACCACCAAGCCCCATAAGTTGCAAATAAATGTTTTGCCCTATATCACACATAAGTGCAATTGCAGAACATACATTATAAATTGGTATGTATAAATAATAAACAACATATGCTAAAATTTCACGCTTAAACCACTCGGTGAACTTTGTAAAAATATCACCCATGCTTGAAAGTTTAAACATTGCGTTTAACAAAAAGTTTGACATAAAGTTTTTCTCCCTTGCCATATTAATTTAAGTTAGTATAGCAAATTTTTTTTATTTTGTATATACTTTTTTAAATTTTAATATATATATTATTTCACATATGTTCATAACAGCATTAATTTTCTGCTGTTTCTTGAACAAGTGGATCCATATAAAAGAATGTTAAGTTATAACTTGGTGCAACACCATCAATTTTTTCTGCATCGAACAAAATTTCAAGGAAATCTGAACCATAATCGGCATATTCTGCAATTGAACCATTTTGATTTGAGTTTTCTTTAAGATTAAAGCATTGATCAAAATTTTCAATTGAAGTTGCAATTTTTGTTCTGTAATATTTTAAATCGCTTGAATCTGTTATAACCGAATAGTTGTTAAGTTTGCTGTTATATGGGTTAACAATAAGCCCATTATCTTTAATTCCAATTGCGTTTGAAGCTTGGGCAAAATCAAAACTTACACTTTTTGCTTCATCACCACTTTTAATTGAAATTTCTTTTTTGCCATTTAAATCCACAAAATCAATGTTATATAACTCGCCATTATGATAATATCTTGCTTTAACATTAAGGTTAAGTTTTGTGTTTTGTTCACTTTCAAACCCTACATAGAATTCAAGGTTTTGAATAAAGGTGGTTTTTTTAATGTTTAAAATAACACTTTGCAAACTTAAACCAGAGCCAGCAGTGTTGGTTAAAATTTTGTTGTTAAAGAACTTGCCTTCGCCATCGATTGTTATTTCACCACTGTCAAGATCTTGAACATAAAGTGCTGGAAAATATGGATAAGCATAAGTTTTTTCACCAGTTTTGTTTAAATAAATTGCATTTGCCATGTTTTTAACAAGTGCGTTAACATGATTTTTATAGTTTTTAAATCCTTCCAAACGAATATCAAAAACATAATCGCTTTCAGGCAAAAATTTGCCGTTAATAACTCTGCCCACATTTGCTTTTGAAACACTTGCGCCATTAATTTTAAGTTCAAAATCAAGGCTTCCAGTTTCAGTTAAATAAATGTGATAATAATATTTTTCAGGGTTATAAGTTTCTTCGGTGCAAAGGCCTTTTGCAATAAAGGTTTCTTTTGTCCAGCAATCAAACATTCCATCTCTGTCGGCATCGAAAAATTTAATGTTACCCAATGAATCAAACAATTCGTCCTTTTGTGCAAAAAGTTCATCGCTATCTGCCCTGTCATCATCTGATTCAAGCGTTAAATTGTTAAAATATAGTTCTGCACCAAAGCCAACTTGACCATCGTTATTTGAAAAATTTGTGTCGGCTTCAATAAGTTGAGCACCAATAATTTCGCTTATAATTAAATCGGCAAAAATTTCTTGTTCATAATCAAGCAATCCTGTGTGATCGATATAAATTGCATAATCTTCAATTTTTGAATTATATCGGTGTTGAATTTCGTTTGGGTTGCCAGTCATAATATAATGCAAATCGTTTTCAAAATTTAAACCATTTTTGCTTTGAATAGCATATGTTCCATCTGGCTGTTTTTCATATTGACCAGTTATAACACCAACATAAAGAAATTGAAGGTGATATTGAAAATTATCAATTTTTGCTTTAAGTTCTTGCTTAAATGTTGGATATATTGATGCATAATAATCAACAGAATTCCAATCAAGAACGCTTAACATTGAATCATATTCGCCAGGTGTATATTCAGTGTAGGTTTCGGTGTAAGATTCAATTTCATCTATGTAATAACCGCTGTTTTCGGCCCAGCCTATGCTTTTTGCAATAACTTCATATTCGGCACCATCAAGGTAATAGTTAAGCAACCTTGACCAAATATCTTTGCCCATTAAATTAAGTTGAGTTTTAACATCTTCAATATAATCAGTGCCACGAAGAAGTTCTGGTTCGGGTTTATAGGTGAACCTTGCACCTTTTAAATAATCGTGCAAATCAGGAATAAGTGCACCTTGCCAAGTTGCTTTAATTTCTGCATTGCCATTTGCAAATGTGAAAGTTACGCCATTAAATGAACCAGGGCCATCAATTAACACCCAACCATCAAAATCATATTTAGTGTGCGATGGTGTTTGCAAAGTGTAGGTGTTACCTGCATTGCCTGTTACAATAACATCACCTTCACTGCCCGGATATTTTCCACCATTAACATAAATTGTTAAGGTGTAGGTTGGCAAAGATGAATCGGTTGCAATATCGATTTCGGTGGCGGGTTTATCGCTTCCCAAATCGCCATCAAAAATAAAGTTACAACCAGATGTAAGCAGAGTTAGCGAAAAACACAACATTAAACTTAATGTTATCATTAAACCACTTTTAAGTTTTTGCTTAAATCTTTTGTTCATTAAATTTAAAATCCTTTTTGTTATTTTATCACAAAACATTTGTTTTTACAATATTTTTAATAAATATTTATATTAAATATATTTATCTTGTTGCAACCGCAAAAGAAGAATATAAAAAGCGCCGTTAAAAAAAATTTGCAAAACAAAATTTAATTTGATATAATTTTTCATAGATTATTTTAAAAGGAAACAACTATGAATCACGCAAAACAACTAAGTGAAGAATTTGGCATTAAAGAAGAATATTGCCAAAACATTATAAATCTTATTGATGAAGGGTGCACAATTCCCTTCATTGCCCGTTACAGAAAGGAAATGCACGGAACTTGTGACGACCAAGTTTTAAGGGAAGTTGCAGACAGATTGCAATATTTAAGAAACTTGCAAAAACGAAAAGAAGAAGTGCAAAACAGCATTACAGAACAAGGCAAATGGACAGATGAACTTGCACTTGCTTTGCAAAATGCAAAAACCCAAACCGAAGTTGAAGATATTTACAGACCATATAAACAAAAGAAAAAAACAAGGGCAAGTGTTGCAATTGCAAAAGGCTTGCAACCGCTTGCTGAAACAATGGTTAAAGAATTTTTGCAATCGGGCGATGTTAATGAAATTGCATCGGCTTACATAGATGCAGAAAAAGGTGTTGAAAGTGTTGAAGATGCTTTGCAAGGCGCACAAGATATTGTTGCAGAAATGGTTTCTGACGATGCTGATGTAAGAAAATTTATTAGGGAATTTATTTTAAGCACTGGCGAACTTTCAACTGAAATTAAACCAAATGAGAATTTTAAAACTTATCTTATGTATGAAAGTTTTAAGGAAAAACTTAAAACATTGCCTTCGCACAGAATTTTGGCAATTAACAGGGGTGAAGCAGAAGATTGCTTAAAAGTTAAACTTAACTATAACCAAGAAAAAATTTTGGAAAATGTTAAGAAAACTTTTAACCCAAAACAACATATTTTCTTTGAATATGTTAACAATGCTGTTGCAGATGGTTTAGACCGATTGGTTTATCCATCAGTTGAAAACGAAATAAGAAACATTTTAACCGATAAAGCAAACGAGCAAGCAATTAAAATGTTTGAAAACAACTTAAAGCCACTTATTTTGCAAGCACCACTTAAAAATAAAGTTATTCTTGGCTTTGACCCTGCTTACAGAACAGGTTGTAAGTTGGCAGTTATTGACACGCAAGGAAATGTGCTTGCAACTGGTGTTATTTACCCTACTCCACCACAATCGAAAATTGAAGAAAGCAAAGAAAAACTTTTAAAAGCCATTGAAAAATATAACATTGATGTTATTTCAATTGGAAACGGAACTGCCAGCAAAGAAAGTGAAATCTTTGTTGCAGATGTTATTAAAAGTGCTTCCCGCCCAGTAAGTTATGCTGTGGTTAACGAAGCAGGCGCAAGTGTTTATTCTGCTTCAAAACTTGGCGCAGAAGAGTTCCCTGATTTCGATGTAAGTTTAAGAAGTGCTGTAAGCATTGCAAGGCGTTTGCAAGACCCTATGGCTGAACTTATTAAAATTGATGTTAAATCTATTGGCGTTGGGCAATATCAACACGATATGCCACAAAAAAGGCTTTCAGAAGTGCTTGGCTGGGTTGTTGAAGATTGCGTTAACAGTGTGGGTGTTGACCTTAACACTGCAAGCCCAACTTTGCTAAGTTATGTTTCAGGCCTTAACAGCGGAATTGCAAAAAATATTGCTGAATATAGAAAAAACAATGTGTTCACTTCACGCAAACAATTGCTTGAAGTTAAAAAACTTGGTGCAAAAGCTTATGAACAATGTGCAGGTTTCTTGCGAATTGTTAATGGCGATAATATTTTTGATAACACTGCTGTTCACCCAGAAAGTTATGCGGTGGCTGAAAAATTGTTGGAAAAATATAACTTCACTGCAAACGATGTTATTAAAGGTGAAGTAAACACTTTGCCTGCTCTTATTGAAAAAGATGGTGTTGAAAAAGTTGCTGTTGAACTTGGCACAAATGCCCCAACACTAACTGATATTGCAAAAGAATTAACAAAACCTGGCCGTGATATTCGTGAAGAACTTGCAAAACCTGTGCTAAGAAGTGATATTTTAAGCATGGAAGATTTAACCGAAGGCATGGTGCTTGATGGCACTGTTAGAAATGTTATTGATTTTGGTGCATTTATTGATATTGGCGTGCATCAAGATGGACTTGTGCATATTTCACAAATTTGCAAAGAATATATAAAACACCCAAGCGAAAAATTAACTGTTGGCGATGCTGTTAAAGTTAAAATTATTGGCATCGACCTTGAAAAGAAACGAATTTCATTAACAATGAAAGATGTTGAATAACTTAAAAATGCAATCAAACCGATTGCATTTTTTAATTTGACAATTTTATTAAGGCTGTGCAATAATAATTTGAAAGGAGAAATTATATGCAAGTTATTTTACTTAAAGATGTTAAAGGAACTGGAAAAAAAGGTGATGTTGTTAAAGTTAGCGATGGATATGCTGCAAACTATTTAATTCCTAACAAAATTGCTGTGCCTGCTTCAAACACAAATCTTAACGAAAACAAACAAGCAAAAGCAAGTGCTGAACACAAAAAGGAAGTTGAAAAAGGCCAAGCAATGTTGTTAAAAAATCAATTGGATAACAAAATTATTTCAATGAAAGTTAAGTGTGGCGAAAACGGAAAAGTGTTCGGTTCAGTTACTGCAAAAGAAGTTAGCGAAAAACTTAAAGAACTTGGACTTGATGTTGATAAAAGAAAAATTTCAATGGAACAAATTAAACAACTTGGAAGTTACCCTGTTACAGCAAAACTTTATGCAGAAGTTGTTTCAAAATTTACTGTTAAAGTTGAAAAAGCAAATTAAAAAAATAAGGCAAGGATTATCCCGTTTGAAACTAGTGTAATAATTATAAAACACTTTATCATAATAGATAAGGTGTTTTTTTGTTATTCGGTTGACAAATACTTATTATAAAAGTATAATAAGTATGAAAAGTATAACTTATCATACAAAAAAGGAGTTGGATATGGAAAAAAATAAAACTGATAAAAACAAATTTGTTGGTATTTGCAAAGTAGGCGAAAAAGGACAAATTGTTATACCAAAAGAAATAAGAACTATGTTTAACATAAATCCAGGAGATTCTGTTATTGTTCTTTGCGATAAAGAAAAAGGTATTGCTCTATTAAAGGC
>JAZUCT010000014.1:0-3519 GCA_045639255.1 Clostridia bacterium | reverse complement strand
TTTTTGTTTAAAGTGTTGACATATTTTTATTATGGTGTTAATATATTAAAGACGAAAGTCAAAGAAAGTCAAACTTTTAATAAAAGGGGTATGATATGGCAAGCATAAGTGAAATTATTGAGCAATTTATTCTTGATACTTTTGGTGAAGAGCAAGAGTTAAGTTTATCACGCAACAGCATGGCAGATTATTTTAATTGTGCACCCAGTCAAATTAACTATGTGTTAAACACAAGATTTAATTTTGAAAATGGTTTCATAATTGAAAGTCGAAAGGGTGGAAATGGCTATATTAAAATAATTAAAATTGAAGATAGCAATAAATTTTTAAATAATTTATATAATCACCTATGCACCAACGAAACAACTTTTAATCAAGCAATAGGAATTATTGAAAGTTTAGTTGAAAAGAAAATTATAACATTAAAAGAAGCTGAAATAATTAAATATGCAGTAAGTTCAAAAGCGCTTGCAACCCCTATAAAAATTGAAAATAAATTAAGAAGTAACATTTTGGCAAGCATTGTTTCTTCGTTGTTTAAGGGGGAATAGTATATGTTGTGTTGTAAGTGTGGAAAAACGGAAGCAACAATAAAATTTAAACAAATTGTTAATGGTGTTATAAAAGATTATGAAGTTTGCAAAAATTGTTATGCAAAACAAAATAATGTTAAATATAATGTTGCAAAGGTTTCAACAAAATTGCAATCAAACTTTAAAAATTCACAAAAAACATGTGAATTCTGTGGTAGAACCTTTGAAGAAATAAAAAACACAGCATATGTTGGTTGCAACTATTGTTATGTAACATTTAAAGAAGAGTTAAACCAAATAATTGAAAAATATCACAATATTAAATCAAAGTAAGGGGAACAAAAATGCTTAAAGATATTGTTGTTTCAACAAGAATAAGATTGGCAAGAAACATAAATAATGTTTTATATCCAACAAGCAATAAGTTTATGTTTGAAGATGCAGAATATGTTATTAATTGTGTTAAAAATGCCTTAGGCACCAACTTTAAGGGATTTTTGGTTAACGATAACCTTAAATTTGCTTTATATTTAAAAGAAGAGCATATGTTAAGTGCAGATCTTATTGAAGCCAACTATGGCTATATGCTTTTTAATGAAAATAAAGATGTTGCAATTATGGTTAATGAAGAAGATCATATAAGAATTCAAGCATTTTCACACAACTTAGATTTTAAAAATCTTCTTTTAAAAGCAAAAGAAATATCCAACACTTTGGATAATAAATGTGAAATTGCAAAAATTCAAAACATTGGCTATTCAACCGCATGCCCAACAAATGTAGGAACTGGACTTAGGGCAAGTGCTATGTTGTTCTTACCCGCTTTAACCAAAATTGGCGAAATGAAAAAAATTTCTCAAACACTTAATTCAAACGATTTTGTTTTAAGGGGCTATTATGGTGAAAGTTCAAATGCATCAGGTTTTATGTATCAAATCTCTAACAGAAAATCTTTTGGATTAAACGAAAATGAAATTATTAAACAAGTTGAAAACATTGTTCGTTGGCTTGTGGATATGGAAGAAAAAGCAAGGCAAAAACTTTTATTTTTGCAAAAAAATGAATTAACAGATGAATGTATGCGTGCTTACGGAATTTTAACAAATTGCTATAAGCTTGAAAGCGAAGAATTTTTTAACTTATATGCACTTGTTAAACTTGGTGTGCAACTTAACTTATTAAAAGTTAATTTAATTAACAACCTTGAAATTAATGTGCAACCTGCACATTTAATACAAATCTATAACAAAAACATGACAGATGCAGAGCGAGATTTAATTCGTGCTGAATTTGTTTCAAAAAACTTACTTAAAGGAGGAATAAATTAATGATTAATGTAACAGATAGCGTTAATAAAGTAATTAAAAAAGCTGGTCAAATTGCATATAAATATTCTTGCAATGAAATTGGAACAGAACATATTCTTTATGGTTTAACAGCTGTTGAGAATTGTATTGCAAGCAGAATACTTAATGAGTTTGGCGTTAACAGTGTAAAACTTGAACAAGTGTTTATGCAAACATATCAACTTAACTATTCAAGAACTTCAAAAGAACTTAATTTAACACCAAGAAGTTACGAAATTGTTAAAAATGCTGAACAAATTTCATATCAACTTTCAACAAACTATGTTGGAACAGAACATCTTCTGCTTGGTTTATTACTTATGGAAGGTTGCCTTGCAAATCAGATTCTTGATCAAGTGTTTAATGTTAACCTTAATGCTTTAAAAACAAAAGTTGCTTTAACTTTGCGACTTATAACCGAGCAAGATATTAACAACATCAAAAATTCTCAAAAACAAAACACTTATCAGTTTGAAGAACAAAATCAACCAAATAAAAGCGAAGAACAAGGTTTAACGGAAGATTTGTTGCAAATGGGCATTGATTTAACCGAAAAAGCAAAAAAGGGTAAAATCGACCCAATTATTGGCAGAGATGAAGAAGTTGAACGAATGATTGAAATACTTTGCAGAAAAACAAAGCGAAATCCTGTTCTAGTTGGTGAAGCAGGTGTTGGTAAAAGTGCAATTGTTGAAGGCTTGGCGCAACGCATTGTTAACAATCAAGTTCCAGATTTATTAAAAGGTAAAACAATTTATTCACTTGAAGTTGGTTCACTTATGGCTGGAACTAAATTCCGTGGCGCAATGGAAGAAAAACTTAAAAAAGTTATTGATTATTTGAAAGATAATCCAAATGTTATTTTATTTGTTGATGAAATTCACACAATAATGACAGCTGGTTCAAAAGAAGGCGAAGTTGGTCCAGCAGAAATGTTAAAACCATATTTATCAAGGGGTGAACTTCAAACAATAGGTGCAACAACAAACGCAGAATATAGAAAATTTATTGAAAAAGATAGTGCTCTTGAACGAAGATTTCAACCACTTATGATTAATCCACCTTCTATTAAAGATAGCATTGCAATTTTAAGTGGGCTTAAACACTCATTTGAGAAATATCATGGAGTTGAAATAAACGATTCTGCAATTGTTTCAGCAGTTAGCTTATCTGATAGATATATAACAGACAGAAATTTGCCTGATAAGGCAATTGACCTTATTGATGAAGCATGCAGCAAAGCAAAAGTTAATGCAAGCCGAAACGGATCGTTAAATAAAGCGGTTATAACAGAAGTTCAAATTGCCGATGTTGTTTCTGCATGGACAAAAATTCCTGTTCAGCGTTTAACAGAAGCCGAAAGTGAAAAACTTAAAGACCTTGAAAGTGTTTTAAAGAAACGCATAATTGGTCAAGATGAAGCAGTTAGCATTGTTTCAAAAGCAGTAAGAAGGGCAAGAATTGGTTTAAAAGATGCAAACCGCCCAATTGGAAGTTTTATTTTTCTTGGTCAAACAGGTGTAGGTAAAACAGAATTAAGCAAAGCACTTGCAGAAGCATTGTTTGATAACGAAAATCAAATTATTAGATTTGATATGAGTGAATATATGGAACCACACAGTGTTGCAAAACTTATTGGT
>JAZUCT010000013.1:0-5418 GCA_045639255.1 Clostridia bacterium | reverse complement strand
CCCTATACCCCACAAACGCTCGAAAAGGTTACTTTTAATCACTCGTGTCATTCTTGCAAGTGAAATTTATTTCACGCAGCGAGAATCCAGCGAAGCGTTGAAACTCTTCGAATTTTAACGCACCAATGGTGCTTAGATTCTCGTTCGGGGTATAAACCCGCTCCGAGAATTACAATAAGTGAGAGAAATAAAAAAACTAGGCAATTTGCCTAGTTAATTTTTTAATAGTTTGTTTCGTGAATTTCAAAGTATGCTTGTGGGTGTGCACAAACTGGGCAAAGGTCAGGTGCTTTTGTTCCAACAACAATGTGTCCACAGTTACGGCATTCCCAAACTTTAACTTCGCTTTTTTCAAAAACTTGTTTTGTTTCAACATTTCTTAAAAGGGCACGATATCTTTCTTCATGGTGCCTTTCAACTTCTGCAACTCCACGGAATTTTTCAGCAAGTTCGTGAAAACCTTCTTCGTCAGCAACCCTTGCAAATTCGTCATACATATCTGTCCATTCATAGTTTTCACCTTCTGCGGCAGAAAGTAAGTTTTCAGAAGTGTTTCCAAGCCCATTAAGTTCTTTAAACCACATTTTAGCATGTTCTTTTTCGTTTTCAGCAGTTTTTAAAAATAGTGCTGAAATTTGTTCATATCCTTCTTTTTTTGCAACACTTGCAAAATATGTATATTTATTTCTTGCTTCGCTTTCGCCACCAAAAGCAGTTCTTAAATTTTGTTCAGTTCTTGTGCCTGCGTATTTACTTGTTTTCATAAAATTTCCCCTTTGTGTTAGTTAATAATCTAAGAAATATAATAACTTAAAATTAAAAATAAAGTCAATCAAATTAAAAACAGAATTTAATTAATAGATTTACTAAATGATTGTTCTAAAATGCAATTGCAAGCAATAAACATATAACAAAATCTAAGTGTTTTTTGCTAAGTGCTAAAATAAGTCAAAATTCGCTAAATTTAGCAATTGCAATAATAACTGGAAAGCAATTAAACTTAAAGGGTAAGGTAGCAAATGTTTATTGTTATTAAAAAACGCCAAATAATTTTCACAATATTTTTAGCACTTGTGGTGTGTTTGTTAAGCATAAAAACAAACGGAAGTGCTTATGCAAGCGTGTTTTTTAACACACAGCCATCAAGGTTAGTGCCTGTGTATGAAGTTGAAACGGAACAACAAAGTGTGGCCATCAGTTTTGATGCAGCATGGGGTGCTGATAAAACCGATGAAATTATGGCAGTTTTGAAAGAATATAATGCAAATGCAACATTTTTTCTTGTTGGTTTTTGGGTGGAAGATTACCCAGAAGAAACCAAACGAATTGCAGAAAATGGTTTTGAAATTGGCACACATTCCAACATGCACTTAGATATGGCAACAATAAGTGAAAGTGAAGTTAAAAAAGATTTAACAACAAGCATTGAAACAATAAAAAACACAAGTGGAATAACCCCAACAGTTTTTCGCCCACCTTACGGAAGTTATAACAACACATTAATAAGCACAGCAACAAGTTTAAATTTAACAACTGTGCAATGGAGCATTGACACACTTGATTGGAAAGGCTTATCCGCCACCGAAATTGCAGGAAGGGTAAGCAACAAAGTTAAGGCAGGAAGCATTATTTTATGCCATAACAATGCCGACAATGTTGTGGAAGCAACAAAATTAATTATGATTTTGTTGCAACAAAAAAATTTAAAATGTGTTTCAGTTTCCGAATTATTGCTTAAAGGTGAAACTTATGTAGATAATTTGGGCATTCAACGACAAAAAAATTAAAAAAACAGGAGAATTTTATGAACTACGAATTATTAGAAAACAACAAAGTAACATTAAAAGGCATGGTGGCAAGTTTGCCAGAATATTCGCACGAAGTGTATGGCGAAGAGTTTTTCACTTTATTTTTGGCAGTTGAACGACTTTCTGACCACCAAGATATTATTCCCATCACCGTTTCGGATAGAATTTTAAAAGAAAATAACTTTGAAATTGGTGCAGTTGTTGCACTTAAAGGGCAATTTAGAAGTTATAACAAAATTGAAAACGAAAAATCAAAACTTATGCTAACAGTGTTTGTTAGGGAAGTTGTTAATGCTTTGGAAGAAGATGTTACAAACGAAATAACTTTAACAGGCTATGTTTGTAAAAATCCTGTTTATCGCACAACACCATTCAAGCGGGAAATTTGCGATATATTAGTTGCAGTTAACAGGGCGTATAACAAAAGTGATTATTTGCCTTGCATTGCATGGGGCAGAAATGCAAGATTTGCAAAAGGGCTTAATGTTGGCGATGCAATAACATTAACCGGCAGAATTCAATCGCGTGATTATCAAAAGAAATTAAGCGAAGAACAAACTGTTACAAAAACTGCCTATGAAATTTCAATTTCAGCAATTTCAACTAACAAAGAAAATAAAGAAATTAAGTTCGATAAATATTATATTTAGCCAAGCACTTGCTTGGTTTTTTTGTGTCAAATTTAAAAAATTCACTATTGACAAATGCTATTAAATATTATATATTAAACATAAACAAAGGAAGGTTTAAAAATGTTAAATATTTTTAATGATTTATATAACACATGTGTTCGTGGCATTCCAAGTTATTGGCAAATTATAATTGCATCGGTTTCACTGGTTGCTTGCCTATTCTTCTTGTTGCAAACAATAAAAAGTTCAAGCGAAAAACACCCAATTAACTTTGGTTATTTATTTCTTATGATTGTGTTTGGTGCTTTAAGTATTTTATACACAGTTTAAATTTGTTTTGAATTGTTAAAAAAGTGTGATATACTATATCAGTTAGGAGGAAACTTAAATGTTAAACTTAAATCAACTTCTTGAAACAACTTATCCTGCATGGGTAACAACCGCAGTTCCAATTGTAAGGTATGTTTTATTGGGCATAATCTTTTTATGTGCAGTTGTGTTAATTTTGGTAACACTTTTCCAAAACAACTCGAACGATGAAAGTGCTTTCTTATCAGGTGGAGCAACTGAAAGTTATTATGCAAAAAACAAAGGCGGAACAATTGTTGGAAAACTTAAAGTTATAACAATAATTTGCGCAATTGTTATCGCTGTTTTAACAGTGCTATATTTTGTTTCACATCTTATTTATGCTGGTGTTTAATGCCAGCAATTATTTTTTTAAATTGCTAAAAGGAACATTTTTATGGATTTAAACGAAAGAATTATTGCAAAAATTGAAGAGTTGGGGCTTTATAATCAAAAATATGATGAAGTTGTTAAAGCATTAAGCCTTGAATTTAAAATTAATCCTTATAATATTTCGCAACATTTAACTGAACTTGTTGAAAATGGCGATATCATTATTGGCGGAAAAAATAAGGTTGTTTTAACCAAATTCACCAATTTTCAAAAAGGCACTTTTCTTGCCACCACAAAGGATTATGGTTTCTTTCGTTTTAACGATGCTGGAAAAGAAGATGTGTTTGTTTCAAAAGAAAAAATGAACGGCGCAAGGCATAACGACACTGTTCTTGTTAAAATAATTAACCCACAAGATATGGGCGAAAATGCAAGGGCAGAAGGCGAAGTTATTTCTGTTTGCAAAAGGGGCACAACAAGGGTTGTTGGTGTGCTTAACATCAGCCCAAAAAGCAAAGTGGGTTTTGTTGTTAGCGATGATAAAAAAATTGGCGATGTTTTTGTGCCAGCAAATTGCACTATGAATGTTAAAAACAATCACCGTGTTGTTTGCGAAATAACTGAATATAATTCGGGCAAAAATCTTGTTGGCAGGGTGGTTGAAGACCTTGGCATTAAAGGTAACAAGGAAACCGACATGATGGCAATTATCAGAAAATATAACATCAGGGAAGAGTTTCCAGAAGCAGTTATTAACGAAGCCAACAATCTTCCAAGCGATGTTAAAGAACACGAATTTGCCAACAGAAGAACTTTTTTCGATAACAATGTTATAACCATCGATGGCGATTTTTCAAAGGATTTCGACGATGCTATTCATGGCTTTAAAAACGCAGATGGAACAACAACAGTGTTCATTCATATTGCCGATGTTAACAACTATGTTAAAGCGGGCGGTGAAATTGATAAAGAAGCACTTAAAAGGGGCACAAGCCATTATCCACCTGGCATGGTTATTCCAATGTTGCCAGAAAAACTTTCAAACGGAATTTGTTCGCTTAACGAAGGTGTTATAAGGTTAACTTTAACCTGTGAAGCAACACTTGATAAAGAAATGAATGTTATAAAAAGCGATGTTTATGAATCTGCAATAATTTCAAAGCACCGCATGACCTATAACAAAGTTCGAAAAATTTTGGAAGGCAATGAAGAACTTAGAACTCAATATGCCGACATTGTTCCAATGGTGGAACTTTTAAACAATGTTGCTGTTAAACTTAAAAAACAACGCATTAATGCAGGCGAAATTGAATTTGATATGCCTGAACCAGAATTTATTGAAGATGAAAATCATAATGTTATTGATATAAAAGCAAGGGTTCAAGGCGAAAGTGAAGAACTTATTGAATCGCTTATGATTTTAGCAAATGTTTGTGTTGCAAAAAAATATAAGCAAATGGATGCACCTTTTGTTTATCGTGTGCATGAAAGCCCAACAGAACTTAAAATGAACAAAATGCTTTCGTTCTTTTCAAGATTGGGCATAAGCATGGAAGGTATTGCTGACCCAAGCAATTTAACACCAAAAGATGTTCAAAAACTTATGAATCATCTTGATGGAAAACCTTATGAAAACTCTGCAAAAGCAGTTCTTTTAAGAACAATGAGCAAAGCAAAATATGAAACAATTAATAAGGGGCACTATGGCCTTGCACTTCAATATTATTCACATTTCACTTCACCAATAAGAAGGTATCCAGATTTAACAATTCACAGAATTATTAAAAGGGATATTGAACTTCAACGCACAAAACCTGAACTTGATGAACAACAAAGATCAGCAGTTTTGAAAAAAGAATTCTTAGGTTTTGCAATGAAATCCAGCGAACTTTCAAGTGCGGCAGAACTTAATGCACAAAAATGCGAATATGAAACACAAGATTTCAAAAAAGCCGATTATCTTTCAAATCATATTGGCGAAGTGTTTGAAGGTAAAATAAGTGGGGTAAGTGAATTTGGTTTGTTTGTTGAACTTGAAAACACTTGCGAAGGCTTAATTCGAACCGATTGTTTGCCAGAAGATAAATATATTCTGCTTGCCGATGGTTTCACACTTAAAGGTTCAAAAAATATGTTCACAATTGGTCAAACAATGAAGGTTAAAGTTTCGAATGTTAACTTGGAAACTTATAAAATTGATTTTGTTTTGCCTGAACATGAATTGATTATGAACAACAAAAACTTTAAAAAAAACGATTATGAAATGTAAATAAAATGCAACTTTTGTTGCATTTTTT
>JAZUCT010000012.1:0-12086 GCA_045639255.1 Clostridia bacterium | reverse complement strand
TGTAAATGAAATATTTTCAAGAGTATAATCTTGTGCATCTGGATATTTAAAGAAAACATTATTAAACTGAACAGTTCCTTCTTCTTGGTTTGGTTGTGAAGTTAATTTACCATCTGTTATTGAAATTTTGCAATCAAGAACTTCATTAATTCTGTTTGCTGAAACTGCCGACCTTGGATATAACATAAATATCATGGCAAGCATTAAAAACGACATTACAACCTGCATTGCATATGATGAAAAAACAATCATATTGCTGAAAACACCTATTTTTAAGGCAATGCTTGTTGTTTCAATTATGTAAGCACCGGAAAAATAGATTGCCAATGTTAAACCATTCATAACAAAATACATAATTGGTGAAAGAAGCGACATTGTTACCTGATTAAATGTTTGCAATTTTGTTAATTTTATGTTGGTTTTTTCAAACTTTTCTTCTTGATATTGTTCAGCATTAAATGCTCTGACTGCCCTTATGCCTGTAAGATTTTCCCTTGTTACATCGTTAATTTTATCAAGTGTTTCCTGCACCTTTTTGAATTTAGGAAACACAATTAGCATTAAGGTTATAACAACTGCCAAAACAACAATTACTGCACCGCCTGTTATTGCACTCCATGTGAAGTTTTTGTTAAGAATTTTTATTACTGCCCAAACTGCTGTTATTGGTGCTTTAATTAAAAGTTGCAACCCAAAAGCAATAACCATTTCAACTTGATTTATATCGTTTGTTGTTCGTGTTATTAAACTGCTTATTGAAAATTTGTTCATTTCTTCGGTGGAAAATTGTTGAACTTTTTCAAATAAGCTTTTTCTTAAATTTTTTGAAAACATTGCAGCAATATATGATATAAACCAACATGTTAAAAATGAAAGAATTAAACTTCCGCCTGCACATAATAACATATATCCACCTTGAACAAGAATATCTGTTATTTTGCTTCCTTCTGTTTTCACAAGGGTTGTTATGTTTGCCATATATTCTGGCAATTGCAAATCAAGAAAAACTTGCATAACTATTAAAATTATGCTGATAAATGAATATAGTAACTCTTTTTTGCCAAGTTTTTTAAGAAGTTTAAACATTTTATCCCCCTTTTTATTATTTGCAATAAAATTATAATTTTTCCTTAATATATTGAATAACTTTTGGTGCACATGAAATAAACCATGTTGCAAACTTTTGCGGATTTGAAACAAGTTCTTTTTCAAGTTGATTAATGCTTACCCATTCAATTTGTTCAATTTCGTCTGGGTTAAATTTAATTTCTTCACCATTATATTCAGCAACAAGCACATGATCCAATTCATATTCAAACAAATTTTTTGAATATTGACTTAAATAAATAAATTTATCAATTTCAATAAAATCAATATTTTTTATGCCAAGTTCAAATTCCACCCTTTCTTTAACAGACTGTGAAAAAGTTTTGTTTGGCCTTGGATGTGAGCAACAACTGTTTGCCCACAAACCACCGCTGTGATATTTGTTTATGTTTCTTTTTTGCAAAAGAAGTTTGTTATTTTTATGAATAAAAAGCGAAAATGCACTATGTAAGGTTGGATTTTTGTGCGCAGTTAATTTTTCCATTGTTCCAATTTTATTATCGAAAATATCAACAAGAATTAATTCTTCCATTTTTCACCACCTAACAAAATATTTTAATATATATTATTAAAAAAATCAAAGAAATACAAATGAAAAATAGGCATTTGCCTATTTTATTTTGATTTTAGAACTATAATGCAAAATAATGTGTTTATGAAATATAGTTTAAAAACATTTCAAGCATTTTTTGTTGTTTTGGTGTTAGCATTGGTTTAACTGTTTCTGAAAGCTTTTTTAAACTTTCGGTGTTAAGTGTTCCATTCTTTTTTCCTTCATTGGTTAGTCGTAAAAATTCTTGAACCAGTTCATCTTCTGAATAAGATGAATAATTGTTAATTAATTCTTCAAAACCACTCATATCTTCCGTTTGAACTTTTTGTTGTGCTTGTTGCATTTTTTCTTGTGAAGATTGTTCGCTGTTAACAAACTCTGAAAAACTTTTATTCATGCTTTCCCCCTATTATTTTGTAACTATTATTTTATATGCAACATATAAATTATTAGTGATTATGGAGGTGCGTTTTGGAAGATATTATAAATGTTGCCAATCAGCCACAAACAAGTTATTATCAAAGCAATCAAAGTCAGTTTTACACAATGGCAAGGCTTAGGCACAGGCAAGATGTTTTAAATAAGATGCAACAAACTTTTGATACATATAATAAAGGCAGTGAAATTAAGGAAGAACCACCCAAGAAATTTGAAAAAACTGAAACAAATGAAAAAAAAGAAACAGAAAATCAACCTAAACAAGAGCAACATTATCATTCAAACTATAACAACAACTTAAATTTAGGCAATATTGCAGATTTATTAAGTGGAAATGGAGATGTTTCAAAATCGTTAATGAAACTGCTTGCTGGAAAAAATAAGGATTTTGCAAATTTGCTTAGAATTATGGATAACCCTTTAATTAAACAAACTTTTTCAAAAAAACAAAAAACAGCAAGTGCCGAAGAACAAATTATTGACAAACAATTTTTAGGAAATGAAATTGATAAACTTGAAAAAGTGGTTGATAATTAATATTTATTAATTTTTATGAATTATTATGCAGTAATATATTAAAAAAACACGCAAAATGCGTGTTTTTTTGAATATTTATTAAATAATTCCATCTACAAATTCTTTTGGATTAAATGGTTTTAAATCGTTCATTCCTTCACCAACACCCAAGAAAAGAACTGGCTTTTTAAGGGTTTGATTTATTGCAATAACAACTCCACCTTTTGCAGTGCCATCAATTTTTGTTAAAACAATTCCATCAATTTCAACATATTCGTTAAAACTTTCAACTTGATTAAGTGCATTTTGGCCTGTTGTTGCATCAAGCACAATATATTTTTTGAAATCTGCTTCTGGCCATTCACGGCTTATAACTCTGGAAATTTTAGAAAGTTCATCCATTAAACCAACCTTGTTATGAAGTCGGCCAGCGGTATCGACAATAAGCACATCAACCTTTTTTGCTTTTGCACTTGAAATTGCATCAAACACAACTGCGCTTGGATCGGCGCCTTCGCTTTGTTTAACAATTTTAACACCTGCACGGTTAGACCATTCTGTTAACTGATCGGCTGCTGCGGCACGGAATGTATCGCCCGCCACCACCATAACATTTTTCTTTTGTGATTTATAATGATGTGCAAGTTTGCCAATTGTTGTTGTTTTGCCAACTCCATTAACACCAACAACCATTATAACTGTTGGGCTTTTAAGGTTATTCAAATCGTCAACCGGTGCAAGCATTGAAATTAAAATATCTTTAATAACAGAATTTATATCTTCAACTTTTTTTATTTTGTTTTGTTTTGCTTGTTTTTTAACTTCTTGAATAATCTTTTCTGTGGCAGTTGCGCCAATATCGCTTGATAATAAAATTGATTCCAAATCTTCATAAAAGAATTCGTCAAGTTCGTTGGATGCAAATAGCATTGAAAGTTTTTTTGATAAACTTTCTTTTGTTTTTTTAAGTCCATTAATTATTGCGCTTATTAATCCCATAAAATAATCTATCCTTCTTGAATATCTGTTAGTTTAACTGAAACAATTGAAGAAACACCTTTTTCTTGCATTGTTACACCATATAATGCATCGGCTTGTTCCATTGTTGGCTTACGGTGTGTGATAACAATAAACTGAGTGTCTTCACTGAATCGTTTTAAGTAGGTTGCAAATCTGCCAACATTCGCATCGTCAAGCGCTGCTTCAATTTCATCAAGCAAGCAGAATGGCATTGACCTATATTTTAGAATAGCAAATAAAATTGCAATTGCTGTTAGTGCTTGTTCGCCACCACTTAGAAGTGTGATGCTTTGAAGTTTTTTGCCAGGTGGTTCAGCAATGATTTCAACACCATCTTTTAAACTATCGCCATCTTCACTTGGCAACATTTTAAGTTCGGCACGGCCACCATTGAATAGTTCTTTAAATATTTTTGAAAAGTTTTGGTTAACCACATTGAATGTTTCTTCGAATCGAGTGCTCATTTCTTGTGAAAGTTCTTTAATTATTTGTGTTAAATCGCTTTCTGCCCTTCTTAAATCGTCGGCTTCAACATTAAGTGCTTCATAGCGTTCGTTAAGATTTTTGAAATCTTCAATTGCATTAAGATTTATGTAACCAAGTTTATTATAATCTTTTTTAAGTTTGTTTATTTCAATCATTCCTTGATTAATATCAAAATCTTCAATGCGATATTCTAAACTTGATTCATAAGTTAATTCATACTCTTCATAAATATGTTCTTGCAAGTTTTCGATATCTGTATCCACTTTTGCAAGGTTAACTTCTTCTTTATAGATTTTTTCGTTAATTTTTGAAATTTCAGCAGTTAAACTTGTTTTGCTTTCGTCGCTTACATTCATTTCAGTTTGAATTGATTGTTTATGTTGTTCAACATTTGCAAGTTTAGATTTTGAAAGTTCAAGAACTTTTTTAAGCTCAACATAATGTGCATCTTTTGTTGCATTTTCATAGTTAACTTTAAGAACTGCAAGTTGTTTTTGTGTTTTTGCAAGATTTGCATTTACTTCTTGCAATGAAATATCGTTTTCAGAAAGAAGTGCTGATATTCTTGATATTTCAGAATCAACTGCAAATATTTCTTGTTCGGTTTGCGCAACTTCAATTTTAAGGTTAGTCATTTTTTCATAAACTTCTTCCCTGTGTTCCCTTTGTTTTGCAAACTCTTCTTGCCTTTTTGTTATGTTTGCACCTGCATTTTCTTTGTTTTCTGAAATGGTTTGTTCAAGTGCATTTATTGTTTTTATATCTTCTTTAACTTTGTTAAGTTTTTCTGTGTTTACAGCAAGTTCTTGTTCAAGTTGATTGATTTGAATTTTATATTCTGCATTATATGCAACAAGTTTTGAAAGTTTTTCGCCTTCTGTTGCACATTGAATTTCATATTTATGTTTTGCATCGGTTTGAATTTGCAATTGAACTTTAAGTTCGCTTACTTTTCTTTCCAAACTTTCTTTTTGTTGTGATTTTTGCGAAACAACGGTTTGAAGATTTTTAACTTTTTCCATAACATCTTTTATTTCGCGTTCACGGGAAAGCAGGTTTGTTACTTCACTTTTTTGGCTTCCGCCTGTCATTGAACCAGAAGTTGAAATAACGCCACCATCAAGTGTTACAATTTTAAAACTGAACCTTGTATCCCTTGCAAGATCAAGTGCAACATCCATGTTTTCGCAAATAACTGTTGTGCCAAGAAGTGCACTGAATATGTTTGAAACTTGGCTGTCGAAACTTACAAGTTGATTTGCAATTCCAAGAACACCATTTCGATTTAAGTGACTTTTTTTACTTTCATCAAAATACCTTGGTTTTATGGTTGTTAATGGCAAAAATGTTGCCCTTCCATAGTTTTTTGCTTTAAGATGTGAAATAAGTTTTTTTGCACCATCTTCGTTATAAGTTACAACATTTTGCATTGCTGAACCAAGTGCAATTTCAATTGCAGTTTCAAGGTGTGCTGGAACTTTCATAAGTGTTGCAACAACACCTACAATTTCGTTTTTTATTTCGCTGTTTGATTTTGCATCTTGCAATAATCTTTTAACAGAGCCACTGAAACCTTCATAATCGGCTTGCATTTCGTTAAGAATTTTTTGCCTTTGAGTGTAAGCAGAAAGTTCTGATTTTAAATCTGGCAATTCGTTTTCAAGTTTTTTAAGCAAAAACAAACTTTCGTTGTTTTGTTTTGAAAGTTCTTCAACAGTTTCTGTAAGTTCTTCCAACCTGTTTTTAACGCTTTCATAAACATCACGAACTTCTTCTTCAAGCGCCATATTTTCGTTATATTTTTCAGTGAAAAACGAAAGGCGTTTTGAAACATCTTGAATAACAGCAGTTAAACTTTCTTGTTCTGCTGTAAGTTTTGACATGCTTGCTTTTACATCGCCAAGTTTTCCAAGTGCTTCAATAATTGAATTTTGGCTGTTTTCTGCGTTTCTTTCGCTTTCAGTAAGTTTATCTATTATTTCAAGATATTCAGCACTTGTTTGGTCTATTTTTTGCCTTAATTCTTTAAGTTTATGTTCAAGTTCAGTTTTTCTTTCTGTTCTGTTTTTTAAATGTTCTTTTTCGCTTGTTGATTGAGATGCATATTTATTAAGTTCAGCATTTAAGCGTTGCTCTTGTTCAAGTTGAGCATTCATTTTTTCTTCAATAATTCGTGCTTCACTTGAACATTTTTCAAGGTTAACAGAATTTTCAACAATTTCTTCGTGAATAAGTGAAATTGTTTTATCAAGTTCATCAATTTCATTCATGCACTGATTATATTTCAAAACTGCAACATCAAGTTCTTTTTGCCTTAAATTAAGGTTATCGGTTAAACCATTAAGTTTTTCTTTTATTTCGTTTTTTGCAGTTTCTGCATTTTCATGTTGATAAATGAAAGCATTAACTTCAAGATCTTTAAGTTCTTCCTTAATTTTAAGTGCTGTTTTTGCTGTTTCTGATTGTTTTCTTAGTGGTTCAAGTTGCCTTGTTATTTCACTTAGTGAAACATCAATTAAATTAAGGTTATCTCTGGTTCTGGCAAGTTTTGATTCACTTTCGTTTTTTTGTTGTTTGAATTTTGAAATTCCTGCGGCTTCTTCAAATATTAATCGCCTATCAGCAGGTTTAGCAAGCATTATTTCTTGCACTTTACCCTGCCCAATTATTGAATATCCATCTTTTCCAACACCAGAATCGTGAAGATATGAAACCAAATCACGCTTTAAACATGGTGTGTTGTTAAGGCAATATTCACTGTCGCCAGAACGATATAATTTACGAGTCATAACAACTTCATCATATGGCAAATCAATTGATTTATCGGTGTTATCAAAAACAAGCGAAACTTCGGTGTAAGAAAGTGATTTTCTTAATGCTGTGCCGTTAAAAATAACATCAGTCATTGTTTTACCCCTAAGTGCTTTTGCACCTTGTTCACCAAGCACCCATCTTACTGCATCTGATATGTTACTTTTTCCGCATCCGTTGGGACCAACAATTGCAGTCATTCCGCAATCGAATTTAATTTCTGTTTTATCTGCAAAGGACTTAAATCCACTTAAATTTATTCCTTTTAATCTCATGTTTAACTCCAATTAAAGTTTATATATTTTTTCAATGGCAATTTTTGCACAAATACTTTCTGCCATATGTTTTTTTGTTGCTTGGGCTTCGCTTATTTTTTGATCGCCAATATATAGGCATATTGTGAAAATTGGGTTATGTGCTGGCCCAGTTTTATCAACTTCTTCATAGCGAATTGGAAGTTTTGAATCTGCTTGTACAAGTTCTTGCAACCTTGATTTATAATCTGTTTTTGTGCTTACATTAAAATTTAATTTTTCACAAATAAATCTTTCAGTTTGTGCAAGCCCACCATCAAGATAAATGGCGGCTGTGATTGCTTCAAATAAATCGCCAATTATTGCATTTGAAACACCGTTTCCATTTTTTAAACTTTTTCCAATAAGCAAAAAATTATCCAATTCCATAATTTTTATTGCTTCACTTAAATTATCTGAACAAACAATTTTTGCCCTAAGTTTTGAAAGTTCACCTTCGTTTATTTGCAAGTTATTATAAAGGTTTTTTGAAACAACAAAACTTAAAATGCTGTCACCAAAAAATTCAAGAGTTTCGTTGCTTTCACAGTTGTTTTCATTTGCAAAAGATGAATGAGTGAATGCATTATATAATAATTTTTCGTTCTTAAACTGATAGCCTATTTGCGATTGAATAAAAACAAGATCATTCTGCTGAATCATTATCAATTGCCACCTTTTTAATTTCTTCATCAATTATTTGAGGTAAATTTTTGTTGCTTATATCAACAACCTGTTGAATTGCAGCAGAAATTGATTTTGCTTTTGCATTGCCATGCGCTTTAATAACAACTTTTTGAACACCTAGGAAAGGAGCCCCACCTTGTTCAGAATAATCAATAACCTTTTTTAAGTTTTTGAAAGTTGGTTTTAAAAGCATTCCGCCAATTTTTCCACGAGTGGTTTTATATATTTCTTGTTTTAAAAGATCAAGCAAAGTTAAAATTGCGCCTTCTGTTGATTTTAAAAGAACATTTCCCCAAAATCCATCGGCAACAACAACATCATAGTTACCACTTAAAAAATCCCTTGCTTCCATGTTTCCAACAAAATTTATTGGCAATTTTTTAAGCATTGGATAAACTTCTTTGCAAAGTTCGTTTCCCTTTTTATCTTCGGTTCCAACATTTAAAAGGGCAACCCTTGGATTTTCAATGCCAAGCATATTTTTCATATACGCAGAACCCATTAAGGCAAAATGGCAAAGGTAAAGTGGTTTTGTATCCATATTTGCACCGCTATCTATTAACAAAACTTGACCGCCTGTTTTTGTTGGCAAAAGTGGTGAAAGTGCTGGCCTTGAAACACCTTTTATTCTGCCCACTTTTAACAATGCACCTGTAAGAACTGCACCTGTTGAGCCTGCACTTACCATGCCAACAACACGCCTATCTTCCTTAACCTTTTCAAGTGCAACAACTAAACTGGAATCTTTTTTGGTTTTTATTGCACTTGTTGGGCTTTCGTTACAAGTGATTTCTGTTTCTGCATTAACAATTTCAACCCTGTTTGCATCGTAAGTTTTATCACTTAAATATTGCTTAATTTCGTTTTCCTTTCCAACCATAACAATTTCAAGTTGCAAATTGTTTTTAAGTGCAATTAAGCAACCTTCAATTAATTCGTTTGGTGAGTGATCTGCGCCATATATATCAACAACAACTTTCATAAGGATTTTCCTTTATTTATTAATTAATTAGCAATTTTTATTATACAATAATAACAAAATTATTGCAATTATAATTTTGAATAGAAAATAAAAAAACTTTCCAATTTTGGAAAGTTTTTATGTTTTTTAGTTATTTTCTG
The DNA here is from genome assembly GCA_045639255.1 of Clostridia bacterium. GTDB lineage: Bacteria > Bacillota > Clostridia > Christensenellales > UBA1242 > JAZUCT01. The sequence continues at coordinate 3,053 of JAZUCT010000012.1, read as the reverse complement.
TTTTTACAACTTCAGCACCATCATAGTAGCCACAATTTGGGCAAACTTTATGAGTTGGCTTCATTTCATGGCAATGAGAGCATTCGCATAGTGAAGGTGCAGTTACCCTCAACCAATTAGCCTTTCTTGAATTTTTTCTTGCCTTTGATGTTTTCTTCTTTGGAACAGCCATCTTAGCACCTCCCTTTTATTTCTTTAATTGTTTTAGAATTGCAAACGGACTATCTTTCATTGTTTGCTCTTCTTCACAATTACAATTATTATAATTTAAATTATTGCCACAATATTGGCATAACCCCTTGCAATTCTTATTGCATAACATTTGGCTTGGAAATGATGTTAAAAAGTTATCAACCACAGCATTATATAAGTTAAGCGAAAGATTATCAAGTTGATATTCTTCATCACTTGGAAATGATGAGAATTTTTCGTTCACACAAAAATCGTGCTTGTAAGTGAACAAATTTGCACATCTTGAACATTCTGCACTTAAAAATATGGTTGCAGTGCAATTAACAAAACATGTGTTAACATCTTGCATTACATATGTGCCACTGAGTGCAACATCGCCCAATGGATTAACATGAAAATCTTGCATAATTTCAGGCGGCAATGCAAACGAACTTTTTAATTCAAATTTTTTGCCAAGAAATTTTTTGGCTTTTGAAACATTTAATATCATATTTCCCCACAGCACAAAAAATATAGAATTGACTTTGACATTATATATTAATTATTAAAATTTGTCAATCACTTTTATATTTTTTATGTTTTAATTATTAATTAATTTTGCAGTTTCCCTTGCAATAACAAGTTCTTCATTGGTTGGAATTACATATACATCTACTTTTGAGTTTCTTGCAGATAATTTTGTGAATGTTTTTTCTTTCTTTTGTTTATGTTCTGGCAAAAGTTTTATGCCAAGATATTTTAGATTTGAAAGCAATTTGTTTCTGAATAATGGATCTTTTTCACCTATTCCAGCGGTGAAAATAATTGCATCTACTCCGCCCATAGTTGCAACATATGCACCAATATATTTGCGAATTTTATATTCAAAAATATCAAATGCAAGTTGGCATTGTGGATTATCAAGATTTGCTTCAATATCCCTTATATCTGAATAACCTGTTAAACCCAAAAATCCACTTTTTTTGTTAAGCATTGAAGTTAATTCTTCCAAACTCTTATTTGTTTTCTTAACCAAATATTCCAAGATAGATGGATCAATATCGCCACTTCTTGTTCCCATCATTAAGCCTTCAAGTGGAGTAAAGCCCATTGAAGTATCCACGCTTATACCATCTTTAATTGCTGTTACAGAGCTGCCTGAACCAAGGTGGCAAGATATTATTTTTGAACCTTGAACTGACTTTTTGGAAATTTTTAAATATTCTTCGCTTACATATTTATGGCTTGTTCCATGTGCACCATATTTTCGAACATGATATTTGTTATAAACTTCTTCTGGCAAACCATAGCGATATGCATGTGCTGGCATGGTTGAATGAAAAGAAGTATCAAAAACCAATGCATTTTTTGCATTTGGCAATTTTTCCAAAACAGCTTCAATTCCAAGAAGAGATGCTGGAATATGAATTGGAGCAAAATCTACACAATTTTTAAGTTCTTTTAAAACTTCATCTGTTACAAGTGTGCTTTGAGTTATTTTATCACCAGCACTTACAACCCTGTGCCCAACTGCTGAAATTTCATTTACAGAAGATATAACACCCACTTCTTTATCAAGCAAGGTTTTAAGAATAAGTTCGAACGCAACCTTATGGTTAGGCATTTCTTGTTCAATTTTAAGTTCCTTTCCATTTGCACTATATTTAAAGAATGAACCATTAATGGTTACCCTTTCACAGTTACCTTTTGCAATAACATTTTCGTTTTGCATATCGATAAGTTGAAATTTTAATGTGCTGCTGCCTGCATTAATTACAAGAATTTTCATAGATATTTTTCCTTTTATGTTTAAATTATAACTTTGTTTAATAAAAAAACTTTTGATGATTGCAAAGTTTATTAAAATAAGATAAAATAAGTATATAATAAAAAAGAAATTTTTCAAAACAAATATGAAAGAAAATTAAGGGGAATTTATGAAATTTTGTGCTGTTATTTGTGAATATAATCCTTTTCACAATGGGCATTTATATCATCTTGAAAAAGCAAAAGAACTTTCAGGTTGTGATGGAATTTGCTGTGTTATGGGTGGCAACTTTAATCAAAGAGGATTACCATCAATTGTGGATAAGCATACAAAAGCAAAATTTGCAATAGAAAACGGCGCCGATGTTGTTGTTGAAATTCCAACAGCATTTTGCGTTCAAAGTGCAGAAATTTTTTCGCTTGCCGGTGTTAAAATTATGAACAGTTTGAAAAATATTACACATGTTTGCTTTGGAAGTGAATGTGGCAATGTTGAAGTTCTTAAAGATATTGCAACTTTTTTAAATCACCCTACCCAAGAGTTTAACAAAAAAATTAAAAGCAATTTAGAAAACGGATTATCTTATGCATCAAGCATTGAAAATGCTTTTGAAAATGAAACATGGAAAGAAATAATTTCAAAGCCTAACAATTTGCTTGCAATTGAATATTTAAAGGCCCTTGAAAAAACAAACTCGAAAATTATTCCTATCACAATTAAGCGTGAAAACGATTATAACAGTTTAAACCTTAATTCTGATTTTGCAAGTGCAACTGCAATAAGAAATTCTGTTTTAAATAACAACATTCAATCAATTAAGAAGTATATTCCTGAAAATGTGTTAGAAATTTTAAAGAATTATGAATATCCAAAAATTAATATTTTTAACAAAATTGTTGATTATAATTTCCAAATTAAAAATAAGAAAATAACAAAATTCTTTGAAATTAACGAAGGAATTGAAAAATATTTATTAAAAAATAAACAGCCAACAACAAGATACAAAATTAACAAAATTAACAGAGCAAAACTTAATGTTTGCCTTGAAATAAACAAATCGTTAATTACAAAATTTTATAAGAATAAAAAATTACCCTATATTAAAGTTTTAGCA
>JAZUCT010000011.1:0-79610 GCA_045639255.1 Clostridia bacterium | reverse complement strand
CCTAAATCATTATAATATAAAAATATGATATACAGTAAAATAATTAAAGATATATTGAAAGAAAACAAAATTTCGCAGCAAATAATGGCTGATAAATTAGGGGTTAATCAAACAACAATAAGTCAATGGATACTTGGCAAGAAGAAACCTAGTTTTGATAATATCTTAGAAATTTATAAAATATATAATATAACACCAAACGAATTATTTGGAGTTGAAGATTAAAATAACTTGCTTATTGCAAGTTTTTTTATTTAATTTATTGAAAAAAAGTTAAATATAAAATATAATATTGTTATGAAAAATTTTAACATTGAAAATAAAACAATATTAATAACTGGCGGTTCAAGTGGAATTGGCTTGGAATTGTTTAACAAACTTAAAAACAAAAATAAGGTTATAACTGTTGGCTTGAATGATTTTGAACAAGAAAACTATTATATTTGTGATGTTTCAAACCACGAACAAGTTAAGCAAGTTATTTCACAAATTGTTTCACAGCACGGAAAGTTGGATATTGTTATTAATTGTGCAGGCTATGGAATGAGCGGAGCAACACAACTTATTAACATTGAAACACAAAAGCAAATGATGAATGTTAACTTGTTTGGAATTGTTAATGTTGTTCAAAATGTTTTGCCACACTTAAACAGCAAGGCAAAAATTGTTAACATTTCAAGTGCAAGTGGTTTGTTTTGTGTGCCTTACAGAACAATGTATGCTGTTACAAAAAGTGCAGTTAATATGTTCACTTTTGGTTTAAGAATGGAACTTAATCAAACAGATTATCAGGTTACATCAATATGCCCCGGCAACATTAAAACAAATTTTACCTTAAACAGAGTTAAAGAATTTGAAACCAACGAATTATATGGCAATCAAATTTCCGAAAGCACTTCACGCTTAGATAGCAAAGAAGATAAGCGAATGAGTGTTGATAAGGCAACAAATCAAATGCTTAAAATTATTTCAAAGAAAAAATTTAAGCCATATTATATAATTGGAAATGGCATTAAAGCACTTAACTTTTTTGCAAGATTTGTTCCAAAAAGTTGGGTTGAAAAAGTTACATTAAAAACAATGTTAAAAAAACAGAAATAATAAATAATTTAATATTTTAATTAATTAAACCAATAAAATAAGAATATTTTTACTAAAAAAACGACAAAATAACATATAAAGGATAAAAAAATGCAATCAAGTTTTAAAAAATTTTATAAATTAATTATTTTTATATTTTGTTGCACACTTATAACTGTTTGTTTCACAGGGTGCAGTTTTGAAGGAAAATCGGCATATGAACTTGCTGTTGAAAATGGTTTTGAAGGCACGCTTTCTGAATGGCTTGAAAGTTTAAAAGGTGCAGATGGAAAAGATGGCAAAGATGGTAAGGACGGTGTTGATGGCAAAGATGCCGAAGTTATAACATCGCTTTATGAAGAAGCAAAGCAAAACGGATTTAGTGGAACATTTGATGAATTTTTAATGCAATTTGTTAAGGGCGATAAAGGCGATACTGGTGCAACAGGCCCAAGCGGAACACAGGTTGTGCAATATGCGGTTAACAAAGCAATAACAAGTGTGGTAAGCATTTTTTGTGATTATAACATTCAAACCACAAATTTTTGGGGTCAAACAATAACCAACACAGTTACATCAGCAGGTTCAGGTGTTATTTATTCGCTTGATAAACAAAATGGAAATGCAATTATTATAACAAACTTCCATGTGGTTTATAACAAAGATAGCACAGGCGAAAACAAAATAAGCCACAAAATTGTTGCATATATTTATGGTAAACAACTTTCGGGCTATGAAATTGATTGCACTTATATGGGTGGTTCAATGACATATGATATTGCAGTGTTGCAAGTTAAATCAAGCGAAGTGCTTAAAAACAGCAATGCAACAAAAGCAGAAATGGCTTCACTTCCTGCAAGTGCTGGCGACACAGCAGTTGCAATTGGAAACCCAGAAGGTTATGGCATTTCAGCAACCAGCGGAATTGTAAGTGTGGATAGTGAATATCTTACCATGTTAGGTGCCGATGAAAAAACTGAAATTGATTTCAGGGTTATGCGAATTGATGCTGCTGTTAATGGCGGAAACTCTGGCGGTGGATTGTTTAATGCAGACGGAAAACTTATTGGAATTGTTAATGCAAAAACAGTTGCAACCGAAATTGAAAACATAAGTTATGCCATTCCGCACACCCTTGCAATATATGTTGCAGAAAACATTATTTCAAAATATAACGGCACACCAGTGAATGTTACAAAAGCGGTGCTTGGAATAATGGTGGAAGTTGCAGATTCAATTGCACAATTTAACACTCAAACGCAAAAAGTTGAAATTGTTCAAAAATTAAAAATTGCAACTGTTACAGAAAATTCAGTGGCAAGCATTGCTGGTTTAAAAGTTAACGATGTTCTTAAAAGTTGCACATATAACAACAAAACAATGGCATTAACACGCTTGTTTCAATTAAGTGAAGAACTTATTGCAGTTAAACCAAACACAACAATAACCTTAACGGTTGAAAGAAATGGTGTTGAACAACAAATTGATGTTGATGTTACAAGCGTAAATTTGGTGGCATAAAACAAAAAACTTTGCAATTGCAAGGTTTTTTATTTATAAGAGTTTTGTTAATTATTTTTTGTGATATAAAATTTTTAAAATTTTATTTAATAAATAAAACCAAAATTTTTCTTTTGCAAAAACACACATAATATGCTAGAATTAAAACACTTAAAAGGAACAACAATGGAACAACAGAAAAACTTTGTGCATTTGCATAATCACACCGAGTTCAGTTTGCTTGATGGAATTGCAAGATATAAAGATTTAATTAAAAAAGCAAAAAAACTTAACATGCCAGCCGTTGCTATAACTGACCATGGCAATATGTATGTATATTTAAAATTTTATACCGAATGTTTGGTGCAAGGTGTTAAACCAATTATTGGTTGCGAATTTTATGTTGCTAACGATTATAAAAACAAAATAGGTAAGCAAAAATATGCTCACCTTGTTTTGCTTGCAAAAAATAATGCAGGGCTTAAAAACTTATTTAAACTTGATTCCATTGCTTTTGTTGATGGTTTTCACTATAAACCACGCATAGATTATGATTTGCTGGAAAAACACAGCGAAGGGCTTATTTGCCTTTCTGCGTGTTTGGCGGGCGATATTCCAAAACTGTTATTGAATAATGAGTGGGACGAAGCCGAAAAACTTGCACTTCGCCTTAAAAATATGTTTGCCCCTGGCGATTTTTATATTGAACTTCAAAATCACAATATTCCTGAACAACTTGATGTTTTGCCTAAACTTGATGCACTTGCAAAAAAGATTGGCGTTAAAACTGTTGGAACAAACGATGTGCATTATATTGATAAAGAAGATGCAGAACTGCAAGATATTTTAATGTGTGTTCAACAGCAAAAAACTGTTGACGACCCTATGAGATTAAAATTTCAAACCGAAGAGTTTTATTTCAAAACAAGGCAAGAAATGGAAAAAGCACTTTCTGGTTTTACCGAGTGCCTTGACACAACTTTGGAAATTGCCGAAAAATGCAATGTTGTTATTCAATCGAAAGGTCATTCGTTTGATGAATGCCATGTTGTGCTTGATGATGAATATATTTTGCCAGCAAACAAAAACTTTATTCCGCACTATGAAAATCCAGACGGAACTTCAAACTATGAATATTTAAGAAAGGTTGCCGAAAATGGCTTAAAAGAAAAATATCCAAACCTAACACAAGAAATAAGGGATAGATTTGAATATGAATTGGATACCATTCACACTTTGGGGTTTGTGGATTATTTCTTGGTGGTTTGGGATTATATTAACTGGGCAAGAAGCCAAGGCATATCTGTTGGCCCGGGCCGTGGCTCTGGTGCAGGAAGCATTGTTGCTTACACTACCGGAATAACCGACATTGACCCAATTAAATATAACTTATTCTTTGAAAGGTTTATTAATAAAGACCGTGTTTCAATGCCCGATTTTGATATTGACTTTTGCAAAGATAGGCGTATGGAAGTTATTGACTATGCAAGGCGAAAATATTCAGCCAGCCATGTTGCACACATAATTGCTTATGGAACAATGGCAACAAGGGCGGCGGTTAAAGATGTTGGAAGGGTGTTAAATGTGCCTTTTGCTGAAAGGGATAAAATAACAAAAATGATACCCCGCCAATTGCCAGATGGCATTAAAAAACCGCCAGTTTTAAAATATTATTTAGGAATATCTGGCGAAGAAGGCAAAGAAAAATATATTTTGCCTGACCTTCGTGAACTTTATGATGGCGATGAAACACTTAAAAAAGTGCTTACAATTGCATCGAAAATTGAAGGTTGCCCACGAAACACCACAACTCATGCCTGCGGTGTGCTTATTGCACCCGAGGATGTTTCAAACATTATTCCACTTCAACGAAATGGCGATGAAGTTACCACCCAACTTACTGGTGCAGAACTTGAAAGTTTGGGGCTTTTGAAAATGGACTTTTTAGGTTTAAGAAACCTAACCGATATTGAACTTTGCCTTAACATGATTAAGCGAAACACAGGCAAGGTTATTGATTTTAAAAAATTGGGGGTTGACGACCCTAAGGTTTATGAATTTATTTCCACCGGAAACACCGACACAATTTTCCAAATTGAATCGGGTGGTTTTAAAAAGAACCTTAAAGAACTTAAACCAGATAGCATTGAAGATATTATTGCGGCGGTTTCACTTTATAGGCCGGGCCCTATGGAAGAGTTTCCAACCTATATTCGCAACAAACATAACCCCGATAAAGTTGAATATGCGCACCCAATTTTAGAGCCAATTTTAAATGTTACTTATGGTTGCATTGTTTACCAAGAACAAGTTATGAAAATTGTGCAAGATATGGGTGGCTATTCGCTTGGTCAAGCCGATAATGTAAGGCGAATTATGGGTAAGAAAAAAGTTGAAAAAATGGCAGAAGAACGCCAAAAATTTATTTATGGATATTCTGACCCAACCGGAAAACACAGCATTTGCGGTGCATTAAGCAAAGGCGTTAGCGAAGAAGTTGCAAACAAAGTTTTCTCGCAAATGGAAAATTTTGCAAAATATGCCTTTAACAAATCGCACGCAGCGGCATATTCGCACATAACTTACATGACTGCTTGGCTAAGGTTATATTATCCGGTTTATTGGCTTTCGGCATATTTGAATAACCGCATAACCAACATAGATAAAGTTAAGCAATATGTTGCTTATGCAAGAAGTCAGGGCATTGAAGTTTTGCCACCAGATATTAACAAAAGTGATGTGTTCTTTAATGCCGATGATGGCAAAATAAGATATGGCTTGTGTGCTTTAAAAGGTGTTGGCGAAGGCGTTTGCAAAGAAATTATTGCCGAGCGCGAAAGAAATGGCGAGTTTAAAGATATTGTTGATTTTGTTAAACGAACCATTAACACCACCATTAACAAAAGGTGTTTTGAAGCATTCATATTCAGCGGTGCGTTCGATTGCTTTGGCAAAAAACGAAGCCAACTTATGGGTGTTTACGATACCATTATTGAGCGTTGCAAAGTTGACAGCAAAAAACAATTAAGTGGCCAATTTTCAATTTTTGATATGTTGGGCGAACAAGACCAACAAAATATGTATGTTCAATATCCAAAAATTGCCGACTATGATATGAAATCAAGGCTTAAATTTGAAAAAGAAGTTTTGGGGCTTTATATGTCGGGCCACCCACTTGATGAACATAAGGATAAGTTAAGCCAGTTCACAGTTAACAGCACAATGTTTATTGCCGAAGAAGTTCCGGTTGAAAGTTTAAGCGATGCCGACACCGATAACACCGACGATTATGTTGATGAAGATAGTGTTAGCAATGTTGAAACAATTAAGGTTTATGAACACCTTGAAAATGAACAACCTGTTATCACCGGTGGAATTGTTAGCGAAATAAGAAAACTTAACTCAAAAACCAGCGGAAAAGAAATGGCTGTGTTAACCATTGAAGATTTATATGGTGCATTCAGTGTGCTTATGTTCCCAAATGTTTGGGCAAAATATAAGAACAAACTTGAAGGCGACGACCTTGTTACCGTTAAAGGTAAAATCAGCATTAAAGAAGGCGAAGAAGCCGTTGTTTTGGGCGATAGCCTTGAATTTTGGAGCACCGAAAAGGAAGTTTCAAAAATAATTAAAGAAGAAAAGGTGGACCTTATAACACCAAAAAAACATGTTGATAAACTTTATTTGATGTTTGATTTAACAAACACCGAACTTGCAAACAAAATAAGGGACATTCTTGCTCACTATAAGGGCAGTGTGCCTGTGGTGGTTAAATGCAGTGTTCAAAACAAAGCATTCAGTTTGGGCACAGTTAACTATTGCCCACATCTTATTAACGAACTTAAAGGTTTTATTGACGAAAAGTTTATTATATATAAATAACAGCCAAACGGCTGTTTTTTGTTTTTTATTTCGCTAAAATTAGGCAAAATTTAACATTTTTTTCAAAAATTCAGCATTGATTTTTATTATACTGCTGTTATAAAATAAATTAATAAGGGGAGATATAATTATGCAATATCGATATATTATTCTTGAATATAACTTGGGTAACAGTTGTGAATATTATTTATTAAGAACATTAAATAATTATTTATATTATGTTTTTAATGCAAAAAGCAGTAGCTGGCATTACAGCAAAAAAATTTCTAAGAAAATGCTTGAAATTAAACACCATGCAAACAATTATACAGAAATTATAAGCAATGCACTTGTTGAAATTTTTGAAGAATATTTAAACAAAAACGATGTTCAAAGCATTAAAGAACTTTATAGCAATGTTAAAGAACATTATTTAAAAAGAGCATGCCAAAAAGAAAAATAAAAAAACAGCCAATTTTTCAGGCTGTTTTTTGTTATGTTATTATCGTTTTTTCTTTGTTTCAAAGGTATATTGAACAACAGGAATTGGTGTTATTTGGAACGATGTTCTGAACAACGCACTTGTTATTAAGAAACACTGACCACGGCCTGCTGTAACAATGCTATCTTGCTCGGTTTCGTTAATCTGACCTGCATTCCTATAAAGTTCAACAAGGTCGGTTATATCGTTAGGTGAAAGCGAGAATATAACTGAATATTGGCAGGCATTAATAACTGCTGATGATTGCCTTTGAATTTCTGGGCTACCAACAAAGTCTTTAATATTTTGTGTGATTATTATTTGCATTCCATCATATTTTCTTATACGCTTTGCCATGTTCGCCATAAAGTCAAGCGCAATTGGGTGTTTTGGGTTAATGAAAACGTGCGCTTCATCAACTGCAATAATAATCTTACGCCTTTTATAAGGGTCGGCACCCATGTTGTTATCGTTAAAATCCTTATTTCTTATAATTTCGTTATCAAGATATTTGAAAACCAAAAGCATTTGCGCGTTTGCAATTGTATCGTTTCGGTTTGCAAGCAATGAACGGAAGTTAAAGGAAACAAAGTTTTCACTTGTTTCAATGCTGGTTGGGCCATTCCACAAGTTCGAGTTACGGCCACCTGTTGAGAATTTTTGCAAGTATGTTTCAATAACCATAAGGTTACGCTTATAATATTCTTCGGTTGCACCTTTAAGTTTTTCCCTAACAAGTGCCATCATATCATCGAATATTGGATAATCGTCTGGTGTTAAGGTTTCCAAAATGGTGTTTTCATCAATGCCTTTGTTTTTATACACTTCAACACAAATTGTGTTTAAAAGTTCAAACGGGTCAGATGCCATACCTTCGAAAATTATTTTAAAGAATTGTTCAAGGAACTGTAAGTGTTGTTTAAATGAATCGTCGCCCGCATCTTCGTTATCATCGTCCCTAAGGTTTGTCATAACATGGAACGGATTTAAAATACCGTTAACACTTGAACCAACATCAATAATTTTTCCATAAACATTTCGTGCAAGGTTGGTATATTCATCTTCGGGGTCCAGAATAAAAATTCTGGCATTATCGCTGGCAAGGTTTGTAAGCAATGTTTTTGTTGCAAACGATTTACCTGAACCAGATTTACCAATTATCATCATGTTACTGTTAACGCGTTCGTTATCACGCTTAAAGAAATCCACAAACACAGGATATTCGTTATCGCCAAGATAAAAACCTTTATCATCTTGCAATGCTGAACTTATGAATGGGAATATTGCAGCCAAACTTGAAGTGTGAATTCCCCTTAAATTGCTTTCAAGTGCATCACGCCTTGAAATGTTTGAAGTTATAAAGCCTTCAACTTGCCTTCCAAAAAGTTCGGTGTAACGGAAACCATTTTGTTTAAGAACTGCACGCATTTCTTTTCTTGCAGCGGCTTCACAAGTTATTATGGTGTTAACATTAAATAATGCTTCGTTGCTTGTTTTTAAATCTCTTAACAAAGTTCTTAAAGTGTCAAGGTGAGTTTGAACTTCAATTGCGGCAGACGATTTCATTGCTTTATTCGACCTAAGTTCCATTTCAATTATGGCGTTATCAATTTGTTTTTCTGCCTTATATTTATCCATAGGGCTGAAATTAACAACAACCTTTGTTCTGTCTTGGCTGAAAAATGGATAGCCCCATGCGTTTGCAACATTAAGTGGATAGTCGGTTATTAAAAAGTTTGCATAACTTTGGCCGTCAACAGTTACAGAGTTAACTTTAAAATCCACACTGTTTGGTGTTGCCCAATCACAATATTCGTTTCTGGTTATTAAATCAAGTTCGCGTTCATCAAATTCTTTTGAATAGTTACTTCTTAAAAACACAGCAAGGTCTTTTCCGGTGCAACGCCTGCAATTAAGCGGTGTTACTGAACGCCTTAAATCACTCATCATACCTTCAACTGTATCGTTAAGCGAATTCATTTCTTTATCGTAAACAACAATATAGAAATGGTCTTTATAAATTTTATTATCACGGTTAAATTCTTCAAGGTGTGCAACACGGCCTTCAAACACTGGTGCACGAGCTTCAACTTCGCGTTCACCCATTTGGCCTTCTTCTTGCATTCTTAAAACGGCTTCATATTTATCATCTTCATATTGAATAAAATCATCAAGAATCATTGCCTTGTTAATTTTAACCAAACTTCCGCTTTGGCCATTTCCCAACCTTTTTAAAGCATTGGCAAATGTGTTAATCATGCCGTTTTGCTTATCTTCTTCCAACAAGCCAAATTCCAGCGGAAAAACTTCAATAACTTGTGCATAATATTCTTTATAGTTAATATACATATCGCGTTCAATGCTTTCATATGGCACAATTTCTTTAATATCAACTGCTTTCGATTTTGAAATAACAGCATCTTTTTTAAAGTGCTTTCTGTATGCAGCATATTGAAACAATATAACAATGGATTTATAAGTTCGAACCCCATCTTCCATAGGCAAAAGTGAAACAACACCAAAACTTAAAAATGCAAGTGCAATATAAATTTCATTGTTGTTATTTGGCCAGAAGTTACTTGTTGCAATTAAAACACTTACTGCAATAACAAACAACGCAATGAAAATATCCAAAAACGAAACATTCCTAACAAGTTCCATTTTTACTTTTGTTTTCTTGGGTATAAATCTCATAAATAACTCCTTAAAAAACTTTATTATTCATAGTTTATCACAAAATAACCTAAATAACAAACAAATAATAAATTATACGACTTGTTTTTAAGCAGTTTTTTCTTAAATAATTAACAAAAAAACACACTTAAAGGTGTGCTTTTTAAATTTTTAATTGTTAATAACGCTATCTTGCGGAACAACAATTGTGTAAGAAGTTTCTTGCGTTCCACCATCATCGTTACCTTTGTTAACAATATCATTGGCCCATTCGTTAAGTTTATCGGCAATGTTAACACGAATGAAATCTGTAACAGGTGTGTAAACAACTTTGGTTATTGAAGTTTTATCAATTTCTTGAATAATTTTATCGTTAGGAATAAAAATTGTTATGCCCATTAAAATGCAGATGAACAATGCACCTTTAACAGCGCCCAAAAGAACACCAAGAACTTTATCGAATGCATTAACTGCACCATTTCTTTTAAGTGCATCGAACAGTTTTGTAAGCAACCAAACTGCAAGTTTAATAAGGAAAAATGCAAGAATGCCAGCAATAACAATAAGCGCAGTTGGGGCAATTATGTTTGCAAACACAGTTGCTGGTGCTGTGCCAGTTTCAATTGCACATTCGCCCACAATAAGTTTTAAAATTGTTTGTTGCCATTCGCTTATGCCAGATGCTGAAATTGCCTGACTGCCTGTTACGGCAGATGTTACTGCTTCGCCAAACGATGCGTGCCAACGCACCAACATATTATAAATATTTTGTGTTAAAAACTCGTTAATTTTAAAGCATTGTTGCAAGAACCCAGCAAAAGGTTTTGATGCAAAGAACGCAAGCACAATTGAAACCACTGTTCCAAAAAGTGAAAGAATTGCATCAACAAAACCATTTTTTAAGCCAACTATTGCAAAAATTAAAATAATAACAAGAAGAATTATATCAATATAATGCATAAACATTCCCCCATAAATTTTGTTAAATAATTATAACAATAAAAAAAAGAATTGTAAATAGAAAATTTTGGTTTGATATGTTCATTATGTTCAAAAATTAACAAATTAAAACATTTTATTATTTTTTAAATTTGTAAATAATAAGCATGTAAACACCTTAAACTTAAAATTTATTTGATTTTTTAGCATTTTAATGTTAAACTTTTATTCAGTTTGTTATATATAATAATTATATTAAGGAGAAATTATGAAGAAAAAGAAAAAAGTTTCTGTTTTTAAAATATTAGTTATTGCCGCACTTATTATTGGTGGTGTTTCAATTTTTTGGCAAGCCAGCCAAGATAATGGTGTTAAATATTTGGAATTCAGTGAAATAACCAGCATTGAAATGTTGGATCCAAATGGCGATGGAAATTATGACGATTGCAAAATTGCAAAAATTGTTGCGCAAAACAACAATGTTTATATCTACACCAGCGTTGATGCAAAAAAACATGCTTATTATGCAACCTATTCCAACAAAGAGTTGGTTTACGATTTGTTTGCAAGAATTGATGAAATTAACAAAACACACAACCTTACAATTTCATATGCAGATAAGCCAGACAGCACTCCTGTTTGGAACTATTTAATGCCAGTGTTTTATATTTTAATTTCTGTGTTTGGGGTTATGTTTATTGTTCGAATGATTTCAAAATCGAACTCTAACGCAGCAAGTTTTGGCAAAACAAAAAACGATGTTGTTAAAGGCAGTAAGGTGCGTTTTAGCGATGTTGCTGGTGCCGATGAAGAAAAGAAAGAACTTCAAGAAGTTGTTGAATTCTTAAAGAACCCTAAAAAATTCACCGAAGTTGGTGCAAAAATTCCAAAAGGTGTGTTGCTTGTTGGTAACCCAGGAACTGGTAAAACCTTGCTTGCAAAAGCCGTTGCAGGTGAAGGCGGTGTGCCATTCTTTTCAATAACAGGCAGTGATTTTGTTGAAATGTTTGTTGGTGTTGGTGCAAGCCGTGTAAGAGACTTGTTTGATAAAGCAAAACGCCACAAACCTTGTATTGTGTTCATTGATGAAATTGATGCTGTGGGCAGGCAAAGGGGAACTGGCCTTGGTTCGCAAAACGATGAAAGGGAACAAACCTTAAACCAATTGCTTACTGAAATGGACGGTTTTGAAAATAACGATGGTGTTATTGTTATGGCAGCAACCAACCGTGCCGATGTTTTGGACCCTGCACTTCTTCGCCCGGGCAGGTTCGACCGCCAAATATATATTCACATGCCAGATGTTAAGGGCCGTGAAGAAATTATGAAAGTTCACGCACGCAACAAACCGCTTGATGAAGATGTGGATTTCACCACTCTTGCAAGGTTAACAAGTGGTTTCAGTGGTGCAGATTTGCAAAATCTTTTAAACGAAGCAGCAATTTTAACTGCCCGTGAAAACCGAAAACTTATTCGTATGGTTGATATAACCGACAGCATTTCAAAAGTTATTATGGGCCCACAAAAGAAAAGCCGTGTTGTTACTGAAAGAGATAACAAAATAACTGCTTACCACGAAAGTGGCCACGCAATTTTGGGCAAACTTTTGCCACACTTAAAAGATGCGGTTGAAGAAGTTTCAATTATTTCAAGGGGTATGGCTGCGGGATACACTCTTTCAAGGCCAGACACTGACGATAACCACTTAACTTATAACTATCTTAACAGCCAAATTTCAATGATTATGGGCGGAAGAGTTGCCGAAGAACTTATTTTCAAGGATGTTTCAACAGGCGCTTCAAACGATATTATGCGTGCAACTGAAATTGCAAGAAAAATGGTTACTGAATGGGGTATGAGCCAAAAACTTGGTTTCTTTAATTTTGGAAGCCATGGCGAAGTGTTTATTGGCAGAAACTATCAAAGCCAAAACAATTACAGCGAAAAATATGCCGCTGAAATCGATGCCGAAATTAAAAAGATACTTGATGAAAACTATAAGCAAGCAAAAGAAATTTTAACTGCTAACCTTGATAAACTTGAAACAATGGCACAAGTGCTTTTGGAAAAACAAACAATTTATCGTGATGAAGTTGATATGATTATTGCTGGAAATTCAAAAGAAGAAATTTTTGAATTTATGGCAAAAAAAGATGAAGAAAGAAAACAAAAAGATGAAGAAGCAATAAAAAAAGCAAAAGAGATTGCTGAAAAACAAGCCGAAGAAGAACGCAAGTTAAAAGAGCAAGAACTTGAACTTAAAAAGCAAATTGAACAAAGCGGGCTTATAACCCCAGAACAACTTGATGAAATGCTTAAAAAACAAAGAAAGGATAAATAACTTATGGAAGAAATTAACAAAGATTTAATTATTGAAGAAGTTCCAAGCAAAAAAAATCTTCTTCTTAAAATAATGTTTATTGTTATTGCAGTTGTGGGAATTGCATTAATTTGCTTAAACTTTATTCCAGTTAAACTTGCAGTGAATTTTAATTTTGATAAAGTTCAATCAGTTTCGTTTTATCAAAATGGCGGTGTTTCAACTCAAATTTGGAAAGATTCAAACACTGAAAAATATAACCAAGCGGTTAACAAAATTAAAAACACACTTAGAACAGATAATTTGGCATATGCATTATTCAGCGGAAAACTTTTTGCAAAAGATGAAATTGTGTATGACTATGAACCATCAATTCTTTCAAACATTGCAATGAACACAAACGAAAGTGTTAAATATGCGTGCCTTTCATTCAGTGAAGAACAACATATAATGCTTAATGGCGAAGAATATAACTCAAACGATTTAAGTTCTGCCAGCAAAAAATATGTTAAAATTTTAATTGAAATTAACAACAACGAAAGTTTAACATCGTCAAAAATTTATTTCATTAACTCAAACCAAGCATCATCGTTCCACATAATAACACAAACAAGTGGAAGCGAATTGTTTGAATATATTAAAACATTCTTTAATTAAAAAACAGCCAAACGGCTGTTTTTTGTTTCTTTAACTTTAAATAAAATTTTATTCAAGTGGAATGTTTGGAACTGCGTTAAGTGTTAAATCGCTTAACCCAACATTGTTAATTAAGTTATAGTATGCCATTGAACCAATCATGGCAGCATTATCGGTGCAAAATTCAAATGGTGGAATGTAAGCAGTTATGTTGTTTTGTTGTGCTTTAAGTGAAAGTTGTTCCCTTAAATAAGAGTTTGCACTAACACCGCCTGCAATTGCAACTTTGTTAATGTTATGTTGTTTGCAAGCCAAAATTGTTTTATCCACCAAACCATCAATTGCTTGGTGTTGAAACGAACAGCATATATCAGGTATGTTAAGTTCCACGCCATTTTGTTTTTGTTTGTGAATATAGTTTATAACAGCAGTTTTTAGGCCAGAAAATGAAAAGTTATAACTATCGGCAAAAGTGTTAGAGTTCACAAACTTAATAACATTTTTGCCTTCTTTTGCAAGTTTATCCACCTTAGGCCCGCCGGGGTAACTTAGCCCCATAACCCTTGCAATTTTATCGGTTGCTTCGCCAACAGCATCGTCTTGCGTGGTGCCAATAAGCGAATAATCAACATAGTTATTAACCTTAACAATGGCTGAATGTCCACCGCTTACAATAAGGCAAACAAAAGGCGGTGTTAACTCTTTATGAGCAATAAAGTTTGCACTTACATGGCCACGAATATGGTTAACTGCAATAAGCGGTTTTTTAAGTGCATAGGCAAGCGATTTTGCAAAACTAACACCCACAAGCAACGCCCCCACAAGCCCAGCACCATAAGTTACAGCAATTGCATCAATTTGGTTTAAAGTTAGGTTTGCTTGTTCAAGCGCTTGGTTAAGAACAGACGAAATGCACATTGTGTGATTTCGGCTTGCCACTTCTGGCACAACACCACCAAAGCGTTTGTGAATTTCAATCTGGCTGGAAATAACATTTGAAAGAACTTCTCGGCCATTTCTTACAACGGCAATGCTGGTTTCATCACAACTGCTTTCAATTGCAAGAATTGTTACATCTTTTTGCTTTTGAAGTTTTTCAATTTCAAGTTTCATGTTGTAACTCATTAATTTTTCTCCTTTGCACGCACCTTTAAATATGCGTTAATAAATTCCATAATTTCGCCATCAAGCACAGCCGAAACATTGCTGGTTTCAAAGTTTGTGCGATGGTCTTTAACCATTGTGTAAGGGCAAAAAACATAACTTCGAATTTGGCTTCCCCACTCGTTTGCCTTAACTTCGCCCTGAATTTGCTTGATGTTTTCTTTTTTCTGCTGAATTTGCAAACTTATAAGTTTCGAAACCAGCATTTGATATGCGGTTTCTTTGTTTTGAATTTGGCTTCGCTGATTTTGGCTGGAAACAACAATGCCTGTTGGTAAATGTGTTATGCGCACAGCACTGTCGGTTTTGTTAATGTGTTGGCCACCAGCACCGCTTGCCCTGAAAGTATCAATTCGCAAATCATCTGGGTTAATTTCAACACCCTTTATATCTTCAATTTCAGGAATAACTTCAACGCTGGCAAACGAAGTGTGCCTGCGTGCATTGCTATCAAACGGACTTATTCGCACAAGCCTGTGCACACCTTTTTCGGCACTTAACACGCCAAAAGCATTTTCGCCTTTAACCAAAAATTCAACACTTTTAATTCCAGCGCCTAAGCCAGCAATATGGTCGGTTATTTCCATTTCAAAACCATTTCGTTCGCAAAACCTTGCATACATTCTTAACAGCATTTCTGCCCAATCCTGACTTTCTGTTCCACCACTTCCTGCGTGAATGGTTACAATTGCCGGATTGTTATCATACTTTCCGTTAAGAAGTGTTGATGTTTTAAGGTTATCTGCAAACTGCAAACATTCAATAACTTCTTTTTCAAGCAAGTTAAAAGTTTCTGAATTGTTTTCAAGTTCATAAAGTTCCAACATAAAAGTAACATTTTCCAACATTTTTTCAAGTTTTAAAATGTTGGCAATTTTGTTTTCAAGTTGGTTAAGTTTTTTAAGTTGTGTTTGTGCATTTTCTGGGTTAAGCCAAAAATCTGCACCTTCGGTTAACTGTTTTTGTGTGTTTCGCTGTTCAATAAGTTTTGAATAGTCAAAGACACTCCTTTATATAACTTAAAGTTTCACTTATTTCACTTGTTTTGTTTTTTATATCTTCAATTAACATTTTAAAAAATCCTTTATTTATTTAATTTTCAAAGTGCTTATTTTTGTTAAGTTTTGAATAAACACAACCACAATAATCTTGCCTGTATAAGTTAAACTGCTTTGAAAGTTCAATGCTTTTTAAATATCCATTGTTCTTTTTAAAGTTTGAAACCAAGTAGGGCATTTGATGTTTTTGTTGCAATTTTAACCCAATTTCGTTAATTGCAGTTTCTTCTTTAAGTGGGCTTAGTGTAAGGGTGGTTGCAAAAAAATCAAACCCCTTTTCTTTGGCAACTTTGCAAGTTTTTTCCATTCTTAGTTCATAGCATTTAAGGCACCTTTCGCCTTTTTCGGCACAATGTTCCAAACCCTTTGCAATGTTAAAAAATTCGGTTGGAACATAATCGCAATCTTCAAACTTAATTTCGTTATTTGGTGCAATTGCTTTAATATAATTAATTTGTTCGGTTTTGCGTTTTAAATATTCTTCTTTTGGCGAAATGTTTGGGTTATAATAGAAAACTGTTATATCAAAATAATCTTTAATTTGCAAAATGCTGGCGGTGGAACATGGTGCGCAACAGCAATGCAACAAAAGTGTGGGCTTTTTTTCAAGCCCTTTAACTTTTGAAAGTGTTGATAAAAAAATTTGATAATTGTTTTGTTTCATTTCTTAAATTATAGCACAATTCAAACTTAAAATAAAGACTTTAACAAAACAGAGTTAACTTTTTTAAGGTGTTGCTTGTTTGACTATAAGCCGATTTTTGTGATAAAATATAAAATGAAGGAGAATGTGTTTAAATGCGTTGCCCAAATTGTGATGGAAAAATTAAAGACGGAAAATATGTTTGTGAAATTTGCGGAACAAAGGTTGCCGACATTGAAAATGCAAGTTATGAAAAAGCCGTTGAAATTTTAAATAAGGGAAATCTTTATGAAAAAGAAAAGATTTTTTACAGCCATAAAATCCCAAAAGAAATAAGCCGAAAAAAACTTTTGCTGTTCACCATATTTTTGGGTTTGTTTGGCGCACACGATTTATATGTTGGCAAAAAGAAACTTGGCATTGCAAAAATGGTTTGTTTTATTGTTGCTGAAATAATTGGAATTTTAACCATTGAAAATATTTTGGTTGGTTTTGGAACAATTAGTGGATTAATTTTATTGTTTCCGTTTGCAACTTGGATTTTTGATGTGTTTAAAGTTATTTTTAAAAAATATCCATTTCCATATGTTATGGAAAAATAGGGAAGGAGAAGTTTTATGCAAAACAAAACAGTTGTTGTTGGCATGAGTGGTGGTGTGGATTCCAGCGTGGTTGCACTTAAACTTAAACAACAAGGATATAATGTTATTGGCTTGTTTATGAAAAACTGGGAAGAAAAAGATGCCACTGGCCATTGCACCAGCGAAGCCGACTATGAAGATGTTAAAAGGGTATGTGCTAAAATTGGCATTCCATATTATACGGTTAACTTTTCAAAAGAATATATGGACAGGGTTTTTTCATACTTTTTGGAAGAATATAAAAGGGGCAGAACACCTAACCCAGATGTTTTGTGCAACCGTGAAATTAAGTTTGGGCCATTTTTGGAATATGCAAAACGCATTGGTGCCGATTATATTGCCACAGGGCACTATGCAAGGGTGGAACACAAAGATGGGCTTGTTTATTTAAAAAAAGCAGTTGATGCAAACAAAGATCAAACTTATTTTTTAAATCAACTTAGCCAAGCACAACTTAAAGATGTTATGTTTCCAATTGGCGATATGCTTAAACCAGAACTTAGGGAAATTGCAGAAAAGCACGAACTTGCAACTGCAACTAAAAAGGATAGCACTGGCATTTGCTTTATTGGTGAACGAAACTTTAAACAATTTTTAAAAACATATTTGCCTGCAAATCAAGGTAACATTGTGGATATTCAAACCAACAAAGTGTTGGGTAAGCACGATGGATTAATGTATTACACACTTGGCCAACGCCGTGGGTTTGGCATTGGCGGTGTTAAGGGGGAAGAGGCAAACCGTTGGTTTGTTGCCAAAAAGGATTTAAACACTAACACCCTTTATGTTTCAAACGGACTTCAAGATTGCCTTTATTCAAACGGGCTTATAACCTATAAGGTTAACTGGATTCCAAAACAACCAGAACAGAAAAAATTTAACTGCTGGGCAAAATTCCGTTACAGGCAAGAAGAACAACCTGTTACTGTTGAAATTTTGGATAACGGCCATGTTAAAGTTACATTTAAAGAAAAACAAAAAGCCATAACAGAAGGTCAATGGGTGGTTTTTTATGACCAAACTTATTGCTTAGGTGGTGGCATTATTGAGGAAAAATTTTAGGAATTAATTATGTTGGACTATAAATTAAAAACTTACACTTTTAAAGAATTTGAAGAAAAAACCGAAGAACTTGTTAATCATATTTTCAATGTGATTTCATCTTATAACACCGAAGTTCAAACCTACACCGAAAACATTGCGCAAATTGTTCAAGAAAAAAAACAAGAAGTGCTTAAAGAACTTAAAAACATTTATAACCAAAACACTTTTTGCTGTGTTTTGTTGGTGGAAGAAAAACCTGTTGCATATTGCATTTGTAAAGAGTCTGCCAATGGGCATTGGGATATTTTTAAAATTCTTACTGCACTTGATATGCAAAACAAGGGATATGAATATATTCTTGAAAAAAACTGCGTTAACCAAGTTAAAATTAACAACGGAAAAACAATAAACTAGCAAAATTGCAGATATTGACAATATAAAGTTTTATGATATAATTAATTAATATAAAGGGGAATTAATTATGAAACTTATTAAAAATATTTTAAAATATGTTGCATTGTTGGCAATTATTGCATTTTCAGTGTTGCTTGTAACAATTGGCATTATGTTTGTTTCTGCAAAAATAAACCCAGATAACCCAATTAAAATTTTTGGCTATGCTTATTTTGATTACAGTGATAAAGGCAAACACTCGTTGCTTTTTAACGATGAAGATTTTGATGCAATTGAATTTAATGTTAAAAGCCTTGATGTTGAAGTTTCGTGCCTTAACGCCGGTGGATATATGCAATTTAACAATAACAACAGAATGTGGGGCTTTGCAAAAGTTGAAAAAGGTGTTAAATATGGCAAAAGTTATGAAATTAAAAACAGAATTTTAAAAATAACTGTTACTGAACCAGAAGGTTTCTTTTTTAACAGAAAAATTTCAAACCTTCACTTGCAATTAACAAGGGATTATTCTGCAAAAAACTTATATGTTGTTGGCGAAAATTCAACCATAACAGTTGGTGGCGGAAATAACTTGCTGGATATTCAAAGTTTGTTTTTCGATGTTAATAACTCGAAGATTGTTGTTGGAAAATTGAAAAATGATATATCACAAGCAACCATTAATTCAAACAATAACACAGTTAAAATTGTGCCAAACATAGCACTTAAATTGGATATAAAAACAAACACTTCAAACTTTGAATTTAACAATATTAAAATTCTTAATGTTGAAGCCGAAAATTTGCAACTTAAAGCAAACAAGGTTGAACAAACAAATTTTGTTTCAAAAAAAGGCATTATTAATTTTAACGAAAGTGGCAACATTTCAGTAACTGGAAATGTTAAAACAACCATAACAACATTGAACGGCACTTACACCGATTTAAACAGAACAAACGCAAAACTTAAAATTGAAAATGCGGTTGGAAGTGTTGAATCAAAAAGCACCAGTGGCGAAGTGGAAATTAACAAGGCAACAGGTGGTGTTAATGTTGAAACAACAATTGCAAACATAACACTTAAAAACATTGCTTGTGGTGTTAATGTTAAAACCACATCGGGCATTTGCAAAGTTGATTTTTCAAATCAAGTTGAAACCAATGCAGAATTTAATTTCATGGCAAAAAATGGTTCGCTTACAGCAAACAACATTCCATTTAAAACAACGGTTAATGTTGAAAACGATGGCTATTGCATTTTAACACTTAACTTTAAAAATCTTGTTGGCGAAAATGTTATTAATGCTCAAAAGGGAAATGTAAGCGTTGTTGCACCAATTAAAGCGTGTGTGCTTAATGTTTCAGGTAACGGCGAAAAAGATATTGCTTATGCAGATTTAATTTCAAAATCGAATGTTGAAAATGCATTAATTTCAGGTGCAACTGAAAACACAGAAACCAAACTTACAATCACATCAACAAGCGGAAAAATAACAATTAAATCACAAAGTTAAAAAACACCCAATCGGGTGTTTTTTTATTTTGAATTTTATGAATTGTTTAATAACTTCTATTCTGAAATATCCTTATGATAAAAATTAAAAATGTTAACAGCGTCTGTTTTTGAAATTCGGTTAACTTGCATAAGTTCATAAACAGATGCATTTTTTATTTTTTCAAAACTTTTAAAGTGGTTAAACAAATGTTGTTGCTTGGTTTTTCCAATGCCTTTAATTTCACCAAGAGTGTTTTTAAGTGTTTGCTTGTTTCTGCGTTGCCTGTGAAAAGTTATTGCAAACCTGTGGCTTTCATCACGCACCCGTTGCAACAACCTTAGGGCATAGGTTGAATGGCTTAACACAATTGGAACAGAACTGTTTGGCTTAAAAACTTCTTCCAACCGCTTGGCAAGTGAAATAACATCGCAATCTATGTTTGGCTTAATGCTGGCAAGTGCAGAACTTAACTGACCTTTTCCACCATCGATTAAAATAAGGTTTGGTTTTTGCGAAAAACTTAAATCGGTTGCTTTTTTAAGTTCGTTTGCACGGCGCAACAAAACTTCGTTCATGCAAGCAAAATCGTTTTGCCCTTCAATATCATCAATTTTAAACTTTCGATAGTGCTGTTTTGCAGGTTTTCCGTTAATAAACACCACCATGCTGGCAACTTTGTTTGTTCCAGATATGTTTGAAATATCATAGCCTTCAATTCTTAGCGGAAGTTCTTTAAGCCCCAAATATTCTTGCAACTGTTTGCAAGCACCAAGTGTTAATAACTCTTGCTGTTTTTCTTTTTCAATGTTTTTTTGCAAAAATTCTTCTGCATTTTGGTTCGCAATTTCAACAACCTTTTTCTTTTCGCCTTTTTGCACATAAACAATGTTAACATTTGTGCCTTTAAGTGATGTTAAATATTGTTTTAAAATTTCGCTATCTTTTATTTGGCAAGGCACCAAAATTTGCTTTGGAATAATTTTGTTTGAAGTATAATATTGTGTTAAAAATTCAGCAATAATTTCACCAGAATTTTCGCTTACTGAATTAAGAATAAAATTTTCAACACCTAAAATTTTTCCGCTTATAATTGTTGCAACACTTACGCAGGAATAAACACCATTTGTGCAAAAACCAATAACATCGCCTTCAAGAGTTGAAGTAAGTTGAGTGTGAACTTTGTTATCTAACTTGTTAACAGTGTTTAACAAGTTGCGATAAATAAGTGCTGTTTCAAAATTTTGTTTGCTTGCAAAATGTTGCATTTTTTGTGTTAAAATTTGTTTAATATTTAAAGTGTTTCCGTTTAAAAAATCAATTGTTTGCTTAACCTTACTTAAATATTCTTGTTGTGAAACTTTGTTAACACAAGGGGCACAACACAAGCCCATATCAAAGTTTAAGCAAGGGCGTTTTAACGGCTTTTCTGCACTGAACTTAAAATTGCAAGTGCGCAAGTTAAATGCATATGAAATAAGTTCAATAATTTCTTTATAGTAAACCCCATTAAAGTATGGCCCAAAATATTTAAAGCCATCGTTTTTAACTTTTCTTACCACTTCAATTTTTGGATAGGGTGCTTTTGTGTTAATTTTTATATATGCAAATTGCTTTCCATCTTTAAGCAAAATGTTATAGTAAGGTTGATGTTTTTTAATAAGGTTGGCTTCCAAACACAAAGCATCAAGTTCAGTTGGTGTAACAATATAGTTAAAATCGGCAATATTTTTAACAAGTGCCTTGGTTTTTTCGTTGTGTGAACTTAAATTAACAAAATAACTGCTAACTCGGTTTTTTAAGTTAACAGCCTTTCCAACATAAATAATGTTGCCACCAGCATCAAGCATTTGATAACTGCCAGGGCATGACGGCAATAAAGAAAGTTTTTGCTTAATGTTTTCGTTCATGTTTCTATTATATATTATTTAAACAAAATAACAAATTAAAAACAAAAAAAGTTGAACTTCAACTTTTTTTAAACTTACAAAATAACAAAACAAACAATGCTTAAAAAAACTAAATAAATGCTGAAAACCCAAAGTTTTGTTTTTTGTGCCAAGGCTTTTGTAAGCTTAATTGAAACAATTCCGCTGATAAAAGCAACCACAAAACCAATTAATAATTGCCACCATGAAAAACCACTGAAATTTGCTGTTTCAAAAATTAAATCGTAAACAGCACCTAAAATTATAATTGGCAAACTCATTAAAAACGAAAAATCTGCAACAGCACCTTTTTCACTTCCACACACCAAACCACTGCATAAAGTTGTGCCACTTCTTGAAATGCCCGGAAGAACTGCTATGCCTTGAAACAGACCCATAATAAGTGCTGTTTTTGTGGTTATAGGCGAAACACTTAAATATTTTTTGTTAACAATTGTTGCAACAATTAAAATGCCAGCGGTTATTAAAAAACTTACTGCCAAAAATTTTCCGCCCAAAGCATCGTCTATGAAAGGTTTAAAAATTAAAATAAAAACAACAGTTACAATTGTTGCAAGCACAAGGTTTAAGGTTTGTTTTGAAAGTGGGTGAGTTATAAGCCACCAAAGTTGTTTTCTATATATAACAATAACCGAAAAAGCAGTTGCAAGGTGCAAAATTATGTTAAGCGAAACAATATCGCATTGCAAATTAAAAACATTGTGCAACAACACAATATGCCCACTTGATGAAACTGGCAAAAATTCACAAAAACCTTGAACAAGTGCAAGAATAATAATTATTAATAACATATTTATAATTTATGCATTAATGCTTAAATTTAAAACATATAAGCAGTTTTTAAGAAATAATTTAATAAAAACCTTGTATTTTTTGCAAATTTTAACAAAAAAAAGAACCAACAAAAAGCAAAAAGTTGGTTCTTTTAATTAAAATATATGTGCTTATCTAAACGAAAAAATGATTAAGCATGGTTATTATAGCACCAAAGTTTTAATTTGTAAATACCCTTTTTTAAAATTTTTTACTAAATTTTTTCTTATTTTAAAAAAGATGTCTTTAATAACGCTACCGCTAGATTCTCGTTCGGGGTATAAACCCGCTCCGAGAATGACATAAGGAAATGGTTAAAATCCATAAAACATAATTCTCCACTCCCCGTGTCATTGGTGACTTGTCACCGCAGCGAGAATCTCAAACTGTAATTTACAAATTATGCTATTCAAAAGTTGCAAAAAACATTATTATTTGCTAAAATGCTTCATGTAAAAAAGGGGATTAAAATGAAACTTGGGGTTGTTGGTTTGCCAAATGTTGGCAAAAGCACATTATTTAATGCAATAACAAATGCTGGGGCAGAAAGTGCAAACTATCCTTTTTGCACAATCGAGCCAAATGTTGGTGTTGTTGCTGTGCCAGATAACAGATTGAAATTGTTGGCAGATTTTTACAGCACACAAAACATTGTTCCTGCAAGCATTGAATTTTTTGATATTGCTGGGCTTGTTAAAGGTGCATCGCAAGGCGAAGGTTTGGGCAATAAGTTTTTGGCACATATAAGGGAAGTTGATGCAATTGTGCATGTTGTAAGGTGTTTTGAAAATTCAAACATTATTCATGTGGCAGAAACCGTTAACCCTGTTCGAGATATTGAAGTTATAAATTTGGAACTTATTCTTGCCGACCTTGAAAGTGCACAAAAGAGATATGATAAAGCAATTAAACTTGCAAGGGGCAACGATAAGAATGCAGTTAAAGAATGTGAACTGCTTGAAAAAATTCTTGAAGCACTTAAAAACGAAAAACCAGCAAGAAGCATTGCTTTCAGTGAAGAAGAACAAAAAATTGTTAAAGGGTTTTTCTTAATAACTTCAAAACCAGTTATTTATGTTGCAAACATAAGCGATGATGATGCAGGCAAAAGTTTTGAACAATTGCCACTTGCAAACAAAGTTAAACAATTTGCTGAAAGTGAAAATGCCCAATGCATTGCCATAAGTTGCAAAATTGAAGAAGAACTTTCAAACCTTGAACTTGAAGAAAAACAAATGTTCATGGCAGACCTTGGCATTGAAGAAAGTGGTTTGGAAAAACTTATTAAAGCAAGTTACAGTTTGTTGGGGCTTATGAGTTTTTTAACTGCTGGCGAAAAAGAAGTTAGGGCTTGGACAATTGTTAAAGGTGCAAAAGCACCACAAGCCGCAGGTGTTATTCACACCGATTTTGAAAGGGGCTTTATTAAAGCCGAAGTTGTTAATTATGTTGACCTTTTAAATGCGGGCAGTTATGTTAAAGCAAAAGAACTTGGCAAAGTTCGAATTGAAGGCAAAGAATATGTTGTTCAAGATGGCGATGTTATGCTTTTCAGATTTAATGTTTAAAAAACAAAAAAAGAACCAATGCGGTTCTTTTTTTTATTTATTAAAGCCTTTTTCCACAGCAATCACAATGTTTTGCAGATGTTGGATTGCTTGCACCACAAAACGAACATTTTTTTGTGGGTTTTTCAATTATAACTTCGCATTTTTCGTTGTTAATAACATGTTCGGCTTTGTGTGAAGTTTCTTTAAGATTTTCGCTTGTTTTAAAAATATCATGGTTAATGCTGTTTTCAAAAATATCGGCTGAATGTTTTATATCTTCTTTTTGTTTTTTGGATTGTTTTGCACCAACAACAATTGAATAAAGCACCAAAAGCCCAATTAAACCAAACAAAACAGGTTCAAGTGCAGTTGCAATGCTGAATGTGGTTTTTGTTAAAAATGTAACACAAAATTCGTGAATTATTGCAACAATTGCAATTGCAACAATTATAACAATTATGCCTGTTTTTTGTGGTTTTGAAAGTGATTTAAAATCAAAATCTTTGTTTTCGTTTTCATTTTCATTTTCGTTCTGGTTTTGATTATTAATGTTATTTTCCATAATTATTATTCCTTGTTTTCAAATTGACTTTCATGTTTTTTGAAGAAATCGAAGCGTGGAGGAATTTCTTTTAACTTATGATTGTTTTCACAGAAGAATGAAAGTGGTTCAAAAATGAAATTCCAGTTATAAAATTTTTCTTTGTTAACATTTAAATATTCGCAAATTTTTTCACTTCCGCTTGGCACAACTGGGTGGCAAAGAATGGTTGCAACTTTAACAAGTTCTGCCAAATTTACAATTGCAGTTTTAAGGTCGGCAATGTTTTGTGTTTCTTCATAAACCTTTTGTGCTTTTGTATAGTATTTATTTATTCCCCTTATAAATTCATCTAAAACATAACTTACTTGGTGGAATTTGTTTTGATACATAAATCGTTCATAATTCAAAATTGCATTAATGCAGGTTGAATAAACTTCGTTATCCACTTCGCCGGTTGGAAGAACCCCGTTAAACTCTTTTTGAACTGTATAGAATAAAGTTCTTACTGCACGGTTAAAGGCATTGGTGAACAAATTGCCATCTTTTAAAACTGGGTCCACTTCTTCTGCGGTTGCATTTGGGTTATATGGTTTTGGCATGAATGAAACATTGTTGTTTCCAAGTGCCAAACCCAAGAAATGTGCCCTAAGTTGTTCTGCGGTGTAGAAATTTAAAAGTTCGTGTGCCATTGGTGGTTTAACCGCACCGCTGGAACTTGCTTTTGTGTTTAAGAATAATATATGCTTGTTTGAAATAATTCTTGAACTGTTAAGCCCGCCCATAACATCATCGTTTTTCATTGCAAACCACATTGCGTGTTGCGCTGGGCCATAGAAATAAAGGTTATCTTCGCCAATGAACTGATGTATTTCACAATCTTCACTGCACCACCAATTTTTCCATTCGTTTTCAGGTTTGCCAAGTTTGGTTAAATATGTTTTTGTGAAACTTATTGGTGCCCACAAACTTTCTGGCCAAACATAAAATGTTAAACCATTCATTTCTGGGTGATTTTCAATTTCAGGAATAGGCGCACCCCATTCAATGTTGCCAGAAAGGCGGAACGGTGTTAATGTTTTGCCAGTTCTATATCGAACACCTTTGGTGGTTAAAACTTCACAAGCCTGTTCCCTATCTTCCAACCTATCAAAAATAACTGTGAAACTTGGTTTGTTTAAATCGGTTATTTCGCAAGGTGCAAGTTGTGGCATAAGTTGTTTAAAAGTTTCCAAACTTTCCTTTTTAATATAAATTTCAGGTTTCTTCAAAAACTCGTTCATTTCCTTATGCGCATAACTGCGTGCAAATGGAAGTTTTGTGTTTAAATCATTCCATTCCTTTAATTGTGGAATAAAGTTTTCAAGGCTGAAATACCAATTTGCAATTGCTTTAAGCACTGGTGTTGAACCAGATAGGGTGCTTACTGGGTTAATAAGTTCTTTTGGCATAAACTGATGCCCTAAATCGCATTCATCAGCATATGCTTTTTCGCTTTGGCAACCTTCAACTGGGCATTTTCCAACAACCTGCCTGCCGTTAAGAAAGGTTTTTGCTTGTTCATCGAAGAACTGCAAAGTTTCAAGTTTTTTAATTGCACCTGCTTTATATAGTGCCGAAAAAATATCTTTTCCCATTTGTGCGTGAATTTCTTTTGCTTCACCAAACCCACTTGCACCAAAAAAGTTAAGCGAAATTTCATAATCCTTAAAGGTTTCAACTTGTTTTAGGTGGTTAGATTTAACATAGTCTGCAATGCTTCCACAAAACTTACCTGCTTCAACAAGTTTTCTGTGGCCTTCCATTGCAGGGCTTCCGTAACAATCGGTGCCCGAAACAAAAATAACATTTTCTTTGCCAATTCTATCACGCAAAAATCTTGCATACACATCGGCAAAAACAAACATTCCACCAATGTGCCCAAAGTGAAGTTCTTTGTTTCCATAAGGCATTCCGCCAGTTATTATTGCACGGGGTTTAAACTTAGGGCGGTTTTCCATCATGCGTTTTAATCTTTCATCAAGTTCCATAAAAATTCTCCAATTAAAAAAGGCAACTGCTTGTTGCCTTAAAATTTATTTGATTGGCAACACATTTTTTATCACAAAAATGCATAGGGGCGCTATGCTTTTTAAAGTTGTTGTTGCACTTGAAAATTTGTTTTCATGCTTAAATTATATCAACATTAAATAATTAAGTCAAATTATATTTTTAAAATAAGCGTTGTTAAAAAATTGGATATTGACTTTCAGGGGGTTATTATTTATAATAAAAATGGAGATACACAATGAAAATAATAAATCACATTTTAACAGAAGTTAAAGATGCCGATTTAGAATTGCTTAACAAAAACCCAGATAGATTCTGGGAAAATGTTTTGGCAATTGGCGAATATGCATTTAAAAAATGCCTTAAATCGTTTGATATTGAAGTGCCTGCAATGGTTAATGTTTTTAACTATGCATTTGCCCAAAGCAATGTTAACTTTGTTAAAATTAACAGAAAACTTGTTAAGTTGCCAGAAAGTTTGTTCATGGGTTGTTCGCAACTTAGAAAGGTTGAATTGCCCAACACAATTGCAGAAATTGGTGTTAATTGCTTTAACGGAAGTGGGCTTAAAGAAATAACTTTGCCAAATTCTGTTAAATCGGTTGGTGATTTTGCATTTAAAAATTGTTTAAAGTTAAAAAAAGTTGAGTTTCCAAAACAACAAGAAAACACTGAAATTTTC
Organism: Clostridia bacterium; assembly: GCA_045639255.1. Lineage (GTDB taxonomy): Bacteria > Bacillota > Clostridia > Christensenellales > UBA1242 > JAZUCT01. The sequence continues at coordinate 52,101 of JAZUCT010000011.1, read as the reverse complement.
ACAAATGTTATTTTTATTAAAAACGAAGCCTTTAAAAATTGTGTAAGCCTTGAAGAAGTTAAAAATTTTGAAAATGTTATTAACATTGAAGATGCTTGTTTTGAAAATTGTTTTGAATTAAAAGAAATAGATTTATCTTTATTAAAACTTATTCCTAAAAAAGCGTTTATGAATTGCATGTCGCTTAGCAAAGTTAAATTCTATGAAGAATTGCACGCAATTGAAGATAATGCTTTTTATAACACCGAACTTACAAGCGTTGATTTTTCAAACACAAAACTTTGGGTGTTGGGAAAATTTGCATTTGCAAAATGTAAGTTTATTGAAAACATTAATCTTAACAACAAAAGTGCATATTCATCAATATATATTCGTGAAAGATGTTTTGCCGATTGTGAAAATTTAAAACAAATTTATATTCCAGAAAAATTAACCACAATTTCAAGGGGATTGTTTGAAAATTGCACCAATCTTAAAAAAGTTACATTTGAAGATGCACATATAATGTTGTTTGAAGCCGATTGCTTTAAAAACTGCTGTGAACTTGAACAGTTTGAAAATTTTAAACCACAAAATTTAATTATTAAAAAAGATGCAATTGCTGGTTGTTCAAAACTTAAATGTTTTGAAATTCCACGCAACATTAACAACTTAAACAACAATAACATAAGCCAAGGTGCGCTTTTAACTTATTTGTGCAAAGTGAATGGCAAGTTCTTTACTTCATCAGAACCAATGGGCAACGATTGGGTTAAACTTGGCATAAATTCAGGTGTTGCAGTTTCGGTTATTGAAAACTGGAATAACAAAACTTTCAGGCAAAACTTTGAAAAAATAAGTGAAGATGAACTTAACAAAATACTAACAGTTGCAAAAAAATTTTATGCAGAAGATGTTTTTAAGTTTTCAACAGTTTTAACCGATTTGATTGATAAACGCGATTTACCAAGCGTTAAATTATTAATAAAAAATGCCGAGTTTCTTAATATTGATGTTTATAAAGTTGTAAGTAATTGGCAAAACAAAAACATTGTTGATGTTGCAAACGAACTTTCGCTTAAATGGTTTAACACTTTTGTTTCAACGCTTAGAAAAAAGGATATTGGAATTGAATTTCTTTCAAACTTTGAAAAAGAAATTTTGTTTAAAATATTTTTTAACCTTGGCGGAATGGAAAAAATTGTTGAAACCCCGCATGGCGAAGTTGATTATGGCCAAAAAGTAAGTGAATTTTTTTCAAACTTAATTTTAAGCGGAAAACTTACAACCAAAAAACTTGTTTATAAGTTTTATGATATGCGAATTGAAGGTTTTAAACAAGAATTCACAGATTTTCTTTTAAGCCGAAAAGATAGGCACACTTTAACTTTTGATGAAATGATGCAAGTTTCAAAAGAATTCGATTCGTTCATTGCTGAAAGTTATAACTGCTTTGAAGAAGTGCAATTGGCAAACACCAGAAATCGTGGTTCGCAAGAACAACTTAAACCAACCGTTGAAAGTTTTTATAACATTTTTCTTAAAATAGATGGAATAACTGAACACAACACACATATTGCAAAAATTGTTAAAAAATATTATCAAGGCAGTTTTGCCCAACAAGCCTTTGATTTTGCAAGGGAAATTAATGCAAATCGTTTGGGTTATGAACTGAAAGAAAACATAAGCGCAGAAAAGAAGAAAGAAATTTTTGATGCCATTGAATCGGGTAACAAAGAGCAATTAAGAAAATTAAGAATGCATTATAAACTTAAAAAGCAAAGCGAAATTGCTGGCGAAAACATTCTTTCAACAAGCCTTAGCGAAAAAGATTGTTTGGATAAACTTAGTGTTTTAGATGCAAAAATTAAACAATGCCAAGATTTAAGCGTTAAAACTTTGCAGAACTTAACAAACATTGCAAACAACGAATTTTCTTTCGAATGGCTTAACAAGGCCGACCCGCTTAATTTGGTGCTTGGCAAACTTTGCAATTGCTGTGCACACCTTGAAGGTGCAGGATATGGCATTATGAATGCAAGCATAATTCACCCAGATGTTCAAAATTTGGTTGTGCGTGATGGCGAAGGCAAAATTGTTGCAAAAGCCACCCTTTATGTTAACAGAAAACAAGGCTATGGCGTGTTCAACACCGTTCAAGTTGCTTTTAATCAAAACGAAAACAAACAACAAATTTATGAAAAACTTTTGTTTGGTGCAAGGGCATTTTTTAAGCAATATAACAAAGAAAATTCAAAACCACTTGAAATTTTAACTGTGGGAATGGATAGGAATGATTTATATGATATTATAAGGGCAAACCACGCTTCATCAAAAATATATAAATCCATTGACTATGGCGAATATGATGTTGATAAATGTGGCTACACCGGTGACAGCCTTGATAAACAACATGTGCTTGTTAAACTTACCGATGCAGAAATTGAACTTTAAATTATAAATTTAAAACAAGGCATTGCCTTGTTTTTTGTTAAATTTTTAAGGTTGCGTTTTGTTAAGTTAAATGCTATAATTAATTATTAAAGGAAATATTTAATTATGTTTGAACAATTTAAAAATTTTTCGCCATTTCAAGCAAGCCTTATTAACAGCCAAGAACTTGCTTTTGTTGGCGATGCAGTGTTTTCGGTTTATGTTCGAAGCAGGCTTGTTTCAAAAGGCAACCAAAAAACAAACGCACTTCACAAAACAGCAAACACTTTTGTTAAAGCAAGCGCACAATGTGAAATGATTAAAAATTTAACACCACATTTAACACAAGAAGAACAAGATGTGGTTCGTCGTGCAGTTAACTATAAAACCAACAACAAAGCAAAACACAGTTCACTTCAAGATTATAAGAACGCAACGGGATTTGAAGCACTTATTGGTTATTTATATATTTCAAATCAAAACACACGAATTGAAGAAATTTTTGAAATTTTGTTTAAGGAGAATTTTTAATGCAACTTGAAGGAAAAAACAGTGTTTTCGAAGCACTTTCAGCAAAAAGGGAATTGGATAAAATTTTAACAGTTGCAAATCCCACCGATAACATGAGTGCCCGCATTTTAAGAATGGCAAGGGAACAAAAAGTGAACATTCAATATGTTTCAAAATCGGTGCTTGATAGCAAATCCAAAACAAAACACCACCAAAATTTTATTGCATTCACACAAGAATTTGATTATTGCGAAGTGGAAGATATTTTGCAAAACGCAAAACAAAAAAACAAACCACCATTTATTGTTATTCTTGATGGAATTCAAGATCCGCACAATTTTGGAAGCATTATTCGTGTTTGCGAATGTGCAAATGTTGATGGCATAATTATTCCAAAACACCGCAGTGTTGGTGTAACAGAAACCGTAAGCCGAACAAGTGCTGGTGCAATTAACCATGTTAAAATTGCAAGGGTAACAAACCTTAACAATGCAATTGAAAGTTTGAAACAACAAAATGTTTGGGTTTATGCCCTTGAACTTGGTGGCGAAAACATTTATTCACAAAACCTAACAGGTGCAATTGCAATTGTTGTTGGAAGTGAAGGTTTTGGTGTTTCAAAACTTACAAAAAACTTGTGCGATGCAGTGTTAACACTTCCAATGCAAGGCAAAGTTAACAGCCTTAACGCAAGCGTTGCTTGTGGGGTGGCGGTGTTTGAAGCAAACAGGCAAAGGTGTTAGGCTATGAACAATTTTAAGTATGAAAATTTAAATTTCGATTGCTTAACTCAGCAAGAAATTGCCTTTTTGCTGGAAGATAACAAGCAACTTGTTAACAAAATTGCCCGCAGATATTTTCTTGTTGGTGGCACAATTGACGATTTAATTCAGGAAGGCATGATAGGGCTTTTCAGTGCAATCACGCATTTTTCGGCACAGCAAAATTGCAGTTTTAAAACTTTTGCAACTTTGTGCATTGAACGAAACATTCAAGATGCAGTTAAAAGTGCAAACCGCCTTAAAAACTTACCACTTAACGAGTTTATGGAAGTTACCGAAGATGGTAAAGTTAAAATTATGCAAGAAAACAACACCCCGCAATTTGTTGTGTTGCCTTCAAGCGATAATTCACCAGAAGAAGAATATATTTCAAAAAGTCAGGCACAAGAAATTTTAGAAAACATTAAACAAAAACTTTCAAAGGCCGAACAAAAAGTTTTTAATTTATATATTGAAGGTGTTTCAATTTCAGAAATATCTTCTGTTTTAAACACCACACCAAAAAGTGTTTATAACAGCATTTCACGCATAAAACAAAAACTAAGTTTTTTAAAAAGTTTGTTTTAGTTATATCAATAAAACAAAGTGGATATTGACTTTAACTTAATGGTGTTTTATAATATTAACGGAGTTAAAATATGAAAAAGAAAAATGGTGTTCTTTTAAAAGTTACCGATGCCGATTTAAAACTGCTTTCAAAAAATCCTGAAAAGTTTTGGAAAGGGGTAAGATTTATTGGCTCAAATGCTTTTGAAAATTGCCAACAAGAATTTGAAATTGAAGTTCCTGAAAATGTTTCGCTTAACAACAAAGCATTTTCGTTTTCGCCTGTAAAAAAAGTTGTTTTTAAAAACCCTGAACTTGAAATTGGCAAGTATGCTTTTAATTATTGCAAAAGTTTGCAAGAAGTTGTTTTGCCAAAAACAGTTAAACTTATTAACGAGTTTGCTTTTGCAGATTGTGCAAATCTTAAATCAATTCAACTGCCAAGCACAATGAAAGTTATTGAAGAACATGTTTTTTATAATTGCGGTTTGGAACAAATAACATTGCCTGAAATGCTTAACCAAATAAAATGCGGTGCATTTTTTGGTTGCAAAAATTTAAAACAGGTTCAATTTAAAACGCAAAACCAAAAACAAGAATTTGCTTTAAAAAATGGGCTTGAATTCAGTGAAGGCATTAAACTTGAAAACGATTGCTTTAAAAATTGTGTTAACCTTGAAGAACTTGAAAATTTAAGTTCTGTTAACTATGTTGGCATTGATTGTTTTAAAATGTGTGAAAGTTTGAAAAGTGCAGATTTATCGCAAGTAACTTTTATTAACGAAAATGCTTTTTACAGTTGTAAAAGTTTAACAGAAGTTCAGTTTTCTAAAAAACTTAAACAAATTGGTTCGTTTGCTTTTGCAGAATCAAACATTGAAAGCGTTAACATTTCTGGCGAACTTGAAAGAATTGAAAACAATGCTTTTGATACTTGCACAAACTTAAAAACTGTAAACATTTCAAAACTTGAAAACAGTTTCACTTTTTCAAACGAAGTTTTTAGACTTTGTTCAAACCTTGAAAGTGTTATAATTCCAAACAAAGCAACATCACTTTCAAAATCATTATTTTTTATTTGCAAAAAACTTAAAACTGTTGAATTTGAAGAAGGTTCAAACCTTAAACTTATTGAAGAAGATTGTTTCAACTGTTGTTTTAACATTGAAAAAATTATTAATATGCCAACAAACCTTTATAACATTCAAGAAAATGCATTTGAAGATAGCCATAAACTTGATTATTTTGAAATTTCGCCAACTTGCAACATTGAAAAAGGTGGCGCATTAAAATATATTTGTAAAATTGGCGACAAGTTTTTCACTTCAAATAAAATAATAAGCAACGATTATGTTGAAGTAAGGGGAAGCGGGTTTGCAAATTTCTTTTTAAGAAATTGGAACGATATGCAGTTCAGGGAAAATTATGAAAAAATTGGTTTAAAAAATTTCGAAAAAATTAATTTAGCACAAGAAAGATTAAACACCGCTTATAATTGCACTATTTTCGATTTTTTAAACAATTGGAACAACTCAAATCTTCAAAAAATTATTAAAAACATTGATTATGTTAATTCCTTAATTTTTATTCCAAAAGAACATCTCAACCAAAGCAAAAGTTTTGTTGAATTTATTAATTTGTTAAACTTCGATTGGTTCGATAAATTCATTGCAACCCTTAAAAAGAAGTTCGATAATATGTATGCGCTTGGCAGTTTTGATAAGGAATTTTTAAGTGTGCTTTTCTATAATCTTGGTGGTTTTCAAAATTTAACATATGAAACCAAATCGGCAAGCGGAAAAGTTACGCAAATAAGTTACGACCAAAAAATTTCAGAATTTTTAACCTTTATTTTAACCAACAGAAATATAACCGTTGAAGATTTGGTTGATGCATTTAAGGATATGAAAATTTATGGATTTAAAAAAGAATTCACAGACTTCTTGATTTCCAAAAAGGATAAGCACACATATATTTTTGATGAAATGTGGAAAGCGGAAAAAGAAGTTACAGGCTTTATTTCAAGAAGTTATAACAACTTTGAAGAAATTCAAGAATCTAACACCAGCAATAAAGGTTCGCAACGCCAACTTAAACCAACGGTTGAACATTTCTATAACTATGCATTAAGGCAACTTATTGGGGTTAACGAACACAACCAACATATTGCAAAAGTTGTGCTTAAATATTTTGCTGCTGACGATTCACAAAGGGCATTTAATAATGCAAGAATAATTAATGCCAACAAAATGGGTTATGAACTGAAAAATAATTTGAGCCTTATTAAAATGTATGAAGTTCTTGCAGCCATTGAATCGGGCAACCTTAAAGAAATAAAAAAACATAAAAAATATATTAACTTTAAAGAAAAAATTAAGGATAACATTTTGTCTTCACCACTTAATGAAGATATTTATTTGAATAAACTTAGCAAACTTGATTCAAACCTTAACAAATGCGAAAATTTTTGTTTCAATTCAGTTAACAGCGCTGTTAACACGGCAGAAAACTTCACTTTTGAATGGTTAAACAAAGCCGACCCACTCAACTTTGTTTTGGGCAAGCTTTGCAACTGCTGTGCACACCTTGAAGGTATGGGCGCAGGCATTATGAGTGCCAGCATTATTCACCCAAGCGTGCAAAATTTGGTTATAAGAAACAATAAAGGAACCATTATTGCAAAATCCACCCTTTATGTTAACAAAGAACAAGGTTATGCAGTGTTTAACAATGTTGAAGTTTGCAACTTTAACATTTATGAAAACGATGAAGAAGAAATTTATGAAAAGTTTATGCTTGGTGCAAGGGCATTTATGGAACAATATAACCAAGAAAACAAAAAACCGCTTAAAATAATAACTGTTGGAATGGGCAGAAACGATTTAACAAGTGTTATTTTGAAATATAACAAAAAAAGCAAAGTGTATAAGCCAATTAACTATGGATCGTATGATTTAGATGGCAAAGGTTATGCGGGGGATAGTTTTGATAACCAATATGTTGTTTATAAAAGTGACGAGTTAGAGAGGTAACAATATGAATAAAGAACAATTTAAAGAATATGAAAAAGCATTGGATATTCAACAAAAACTTATTTTGCAGTTAAACGAACTTAAACAAAAACGAAACGATGTTTTGCAAAAAGTTAAGCAAGATAGAAATATTGTTGAATTCGATAAACAAGTGCTTGCCCTAGAACTTGAAAGTGAAATTTTGCTTTCCAAAATGCAAGAAAACTTTGATAAAATTAAACAACTTGAAAATTCACTTAAACAAGATGGAAAAAAATAAACAATTAAGTTGATATTTTTATCAACTTTTTTGTTTGTTTGCCCAACATATTTATTTGCTAAATAAATGCAAAAATGATATAATATTTTTTGAAATTTAAAAGGAAGCATTATATGAGTTATTTGGCACTTTACAGAAAATATCGCCCAAAAACTTTTGAAGAAGTTGTGGGGCAAAATCACATAACAACAACATTGCAAAACCAAATTAAAAACAATGCAATAAGCCATGCTTATTTATTCACTGGAACAAGGGGAACAGGCAAAACTTCTTGCGCAAAAATTTTTGCAAAAGCCATTAATTGCTTGCATTCGGTTAACGGTTCACCTTGCCTTGAATGTGAAGCCTGCAAAGCACTTTCTAACCCAGCAAATATGGATATTTTGGAAATTGATGCTGCCAGCAATAACCGTGTTGATGAAATCAGGGAAATAAGGGAAAAAGTTAAATATGCACCAGTTGTTGGCAAATATAAAGTTTATATAATCGATGAAGTTCATATGCTAACCGACAGTGCATTTAACGCACTTTTAAAAACTTTGGAAGAACCACCTGCACACGCAGTTTTCATTTTGGCAACCACCGAAGTTCAAAAACTTCCTGCAACAATTTTAAGCCGTTGCATGAGGTTTGATTTCAGATTGGTGGATTATGTTGAACTTGCAAAACACATTGGCAAAGTTTATGCCGAAAGCGGAATAAGTTATGAAGAACCTGCCCTTGACCTTATTGCAAAAGCGGGCGAAGGCAGTGTGCGTGATGCACTTTCAGTTGCCGATATGTGTGCAAGTTACTGTGCAAACAATGTAACTTTTTCAAAAACCTTGCAAGTGTTGGGATCTGCCAGCAAAGAAACTTTAATTTCACTTGTTGGATATATTTTAAACAAAAATGTTAATGCTTATATAACACTTCTTACCGAAATTCTATCGGGCGGAAAAAGTGTTAATATGTTAAACCGTGATTTAACCAATCATTTCAGAGATTTGGTGCTTATTAACAGTTGCGAAAATGCAAACTTGCTTCTTAACCTGCCAGCCGATGTTTTTGAAAAAATGCAACAGCAAGCAAAAACTGCAAGCGTTTCAAAATTGCTTTCTTGCCTTGAAAAGTTTGGCAATGCCGAGCAAACTTTAAAATTTGCAAGCAATCCACGAATTGCTTTTGAAACAATAAGTTTGGAAGCAATTTTAACCGAAAATAACTTTAATTTGCAAGATATTGAAAATCGCTTTAACAAAATTGAACAACAAATTGCAGACATACTAAAAAACGAATAAAGGCAAAGCAAAGCCCCGCTTTGCCAAAACAAAGTTCACAAGTTTCACCTAATTCAGTGTGGGGCAAGGTGATAACCGAACTTAGAAACAATAAAACTGGCATTTTGTTTGTTGCTTGTGGTGAAGTTACCGAAGTGAAAATTGAAAACAATAAGTTCATAATTTTTGCTGGTGAAAGCAATAAAAATCTTATGGAAGTGCCAGAAAACCTTAAAACTTTGCAAAATATTGTTTCAAAATATCTGCCAAACCATGATATATTAATTGAAACAGACCAAAAAACCGAAAAAAATAAAAAATTGCAGGTTTTAAAACGATTATTTGGAAATAAACTTATAATAAAAAAGGAATAAAAATATGGCAATGAATAATTTTAATATGCAAAACTTAATGAAACAAGCGCAAGCAATGAAAGAACAAATGGAAAAAGCACAACAAGAACTTGAAGAAACTGTTTTTGAAGGTGTTTCTGGCAATGGGCTTGTAACCATTCAAGTTAGCGGCAAGTATGAAATTGAACAACTTAAAATCGACCCTAAAATTGTGGACCCAGACGATACAGAAATGCTGGAAGATATGATTATTGCCGCTTATAACGATGCAATTTCAACCTTGAAAGAAACTCAACAAGAAACAATGGGAGGAATGCCATCAGGTTTGAATGGTATGTTTTAAAAAATGAAAAACTATATTGAAAGTTTGGAAAAGTTAACAAACAGTTTCACAAAACTTGGTGGAGTGGGCAGAAAAACAGCATCTCGCTATGCCTATGCTGTTATTAACATGCCAGAACAAGATGCAAAAGATTTTGCCGAAAACATTATGCGTGTTAAAAACGAAGTGAAATATTGTTCTTGTTGTGGAAATTTCACCGATGTTCAACCATGCTATATTTGTGCAAACAGAAGTTCAAAAATTGTTTGTGTGGTTGCTTATCCAAAAGATATTATTGCACTTGAAAAAGTTAAAAATTTTGAATGTGTATATCATGTTTTGCACGGTGTGTTAAATCCGCTTAACAACAAAGGTCCAAACGATATAAGAATTAAAGAACTTTTGCAAAGGGTTAATGCTGGCGAAGTGGAAGAAGTTGTGCTTGCAACCAATCCAGATGTGGAAGGCGAAGCAACAGCAATGTATATTGCAAAACTTTTAAAACCACTTGAAATTAAAGTTAGCCGAATTGCACAAGGAATTTCAATGGGTTCTGACCTTGAATTTGCCGATGAAGTAACTCTTGGAAAAGCCCTAAGCGAACGAAAAATGTTATAAAAAAATAAACAGCATTACGCTGTTTTTTGTTTTATCGCTATCGCTAGATTCTCGTTCACTCACTATGTTCGCTCCAAGAATGACAGGAATTGGTTATATTTCTCTTATTGTCATTCTTGCAAAGTGGAACTTGTTCCACGAAGCGAGAATCTAGCGATAGCTATAAGAAATAATTAAAAATTTTGTCACCTTTTTGCTTTTTAGGAAATTTAAATATTTATGGACAAAAAGTTAATATTGAATTAGAATTAAAAGGTAAGGGTTTAAAAGAAAAACAAACTTATAGATTTATAACAGGCTGGACGGCTTATCCAAATGGTAAATTGCATAATAACACTCCATTTGGTGGTTGGGCAGAGTAAAGGGAGAAAAAATGAAATATTTAGACAGAGTAAAAATTATTTCAAATGAATATGAAAAATTTGGAATTTATTACGGTGATGAAGGTCATATTTTAAGTGCTGAAATAAGAGATGGAAAATTTGAATTTTTTCGTGAAGACCCTATCACTTTTGCAGACGATATTAATGCAGAAATTAAAATAGAACATTTAAAGTTGGTTAAAAGTTCTGATATAACAGATAATGAAATTTTAAATGCACTTGCAGGAAACAATCCGAATTGGTGGTGCAAAGTTGAAGATGGTTACATATTAAATTTAAACGGAAAAAAGAAAAATAAAATTGCTTATAAATATGATTCATAAAAGAAACAATATAACACTTGCAATTTTCTTTTCTTTTTGCTATAATGCTTGGTAGCAGTTAAAAAACTGTTCCTTGTTGGTGCTTAAATGCACTGACCATAAGTCCAAAAGGGAGGTTAAAAAAATGAAAAAGTATGAATTGAATTTTGCCATTTCTCCAAGCATCTCTGATGAAGAAAGAGAAAGCATCATTAACAAAGTTACTGAAATAATTGCTTCTAACGGCGGAACTGATGTTGAAGTTGAAAAAACTGGCCTTAAAAAATTCGCTTACACTGTTAATTTCAAAAACGAAGGGTTCTATGTTCTTGTGAACTTTGTTGCTGACAGCACTGTTCCAGCTAAAATTGAAAGCTTCTTTAAAATTAACGAACATGTGTTAAGAAGCCTTTGCATTGCAAAATAGGAATTTAAGGAGATTAAGAAATGAATAAAGTTATTTTAGTGGGTAACCTTACCCGTGATCCAGAATATCAAACAACACCAAGCGGAGTTGCTTTTGCAAGATTTTCAATTGCTGTTCAACGCAGATTTGCAAATGCCGATGGCAACCGTGAAGCAGATTTTATTAATCTTGTTGCATGGCGAAACAACGCAGAATTTGTTAACAAATATTTCAAAAAAGGTTCAAGAATTGGCGTTGTTGGAAGTTTGCAAACCAGAAGTTATGAAGCAAACGATGGTTCAAAACGCACAGTAACCGAAGTGGTTGTTGAAGATGTTGAATTTGTTGGCCCTAAACAAGATGATGGTTCAAGGGAATACAGCCAAGAACCAAAAGAAGATGTTAAACCAACTCTTCAACCTGTTGATGATGAAGATCTTCCATTCTAGGTGTTAACCGGAATTAATTATTTTATTAAAAGGAGAAATTTAAATGGCTGATATGCAAGAAGAAAAGTTTGTTAAATCAGAAGAAAAAGTTTTCAAGAAAAAAAGAATGTCAAGAAAAAAAGTTTGTGCTTTCTGTGCTGATAAAGTTGAATGCATTGACTATAAAGATGTTAACAAACTAAGAAAATATATCACTGAAAAAGGTAAAATTGTTTCAAGGCGTCAAACTGGCACTTGCGCAAAACACCAACGCGAAGTTACAACTGCAATTAAACGCGCAAGAAATATGGCACTTCTACCTTATGTAGGAGATTAATGTTTTTTTAAAAATAAACTCGCATTGCGAGTTTTTTTGTTGCTAAAAACCCTTGACAATATTATTTTTTAGTGCTAGAATATCTCAGAATTTAATAAGTTTTTATTGCCATAGACAGTAAGTTTTGCAATTCAATGCAATATAATTTCCATTTTGGTTGCTTACCGAGGTTAATTTATAAGTGTTTTTTATAAAACCCTTATGCTTTAATATGGCATAAGGGTTTATTTTTTTCTTAAATTATAAAGGGGGAAATTGTATGTCTAACAAAACAGCAAAACAACAAATTGTTGAAGAAATTAAAGAAAAAATTTCCAATGCAAAATCAGTTGTTCTTCTTAACTACACCGGTTTAACTGTTGAACAAGATAACAAAGTTAGAAACGCTTTCAGAAAAGAAAACGGTGAATATAAAGTTTATAAGAACAGACTTATTAACCTTGCTTTAAAAGACCTTAACATTGAAGGCTTTGATAAAGTTCTTGAAGGCAACACTTCAATTGCATTCAGTTATGAAGATGAAGTTGGCGCACCAAGAATTGCTTACAACGCAATGAAAGATATTAAGGAACTTTCTGCAAAAGGTGGCATTGTTAACGGCAAAGCTGTTGAATTAAGTTACATTGAAAAACTTTCAAAACTTCCTTCAAAAGAAGTGCTTATTGCTCAATTGCTTGGTATGCTTAAAGCACCAGTTCGCAGTTTGGCTTGCGTGCTTTCTCAGGTTAGTGAAAAGAAATAGGTTTTCAAAACTTAAAACTTTTGGCAAAAGTTAAAATTGCCTGCCTTTAAAGTTGAATGGTTAAACTTAAATTAAAAAAATATTAATTATAAGGGAGAATTTAAAATGGCTGATTTAAATAAAATCGTTGAAGAAATTGAAAGCTTAACTTTGGTTGAAGTTAACGACCTAGTTAAAATGCTAGAAGAAAAATTTGGAGTAAGTGCTGCTGCTATGGCAGTTGCTGGTCCAGCAGTTGGTGCTGCTGCAGAAGCAGTTGAAGAAAAAACTGAATTTAATGTTGTTCTTAAAGAAGTTGGAGCAAACAAAATTGCAGTTATTAAAGCAGTTCGTGAAGCAACTGGTCTTGGCCTAGGCGAAGCAAAAGCTCTTGTTGATGGTGCACCTTCAACACTTAAAGAAAATGTTTCAGCAGACGAAGCAAAAGCTCTTGAAGCAAAACTTAAAGAAGCTGGCGCAACTGTTGAACTTAAATAGTTTTAAACAATTGAACCTTTTTAAAAACGCAAAGCAATTTGCGTTTTTTTATTTGGTTTGCATTCAAGGCACTACCCCCCCTTGTGTCATTCTCGGAGCCATTATATGGCGAACGAGAATCTAGCGTAGCGTAAAACTTCGAAGTCCTAACCTTAAATCTCATTTGCGTTTTTTTATTTGGTTGCTTAAATTTTAACAATATATTAAAATATTCACAAAGGAAAATAAAATGAAAACTTACGATTTAGTTATTGTTGGCGGTGGTGCAGGTGGTTTGTTTGCAGGTGCACTTGCAAGCAAAAACAACTTAAAAACACTTATTATTGAAAAAGAAAACAAACTTGGCAAAAAACTTTTGGCAACTGGCAATGGTCGATGCAACATTGCAAACACAAACTTATATGGTCATTGTTATAACAATTCAGAATTTGTTAAGCAAATTTTTGAAAAATTTGCAAACAAAGAAAAATTAACAAATTTTGCAAAACCAATTCTTGTTCAACTTGAAGAATGGGGTTTAAGTTTTTATGCCGATAGCGAAGGCCGAGTTTATCCAACAAGCAACAGCAGTGCGTGTGTTGTTTCTGTGCTTTCAAACACGCTTGCAAAATTTGGTGCAGAAATAATGCTTGAAAGTGAAGTGAAGGGCATTGAAAAAGTTAACAACATTTTTAAGTTAAAAGTTAACAACCAAAACATTTCAGCAAAAAATGTTTTGTTGTGTTGTGGCGGAAGTGCGGTTAACCTTGCCAAAGAACTGGGGCATTCAATAACACCACTTGCCAAAAGTTTGGTTGGTTTTAAAACAACACAAAACTTAAAACAAATAAGTGGTGTTAGGGTTCATAAAGCAAAAATTTTTGTTGAATTTGAAAATGAAATTTTAAAAAGTTCACATTCTCCACTGGTTGAAATAACCTTAAACACTTTTGCTGAAACTGGTGAAATTATTTTTAAAGATAATGGCATAAGCGGAATTTGTGTTATGAATGCAAGTGCAGTTGTTGCACGCAACAATAACCAAAAATTTAAGTTGCATCTTGATTTATTGCCAGATGTTCCGTGTGAAAAAATTGAAGAAAAATTAAATAACTTTTTTGTTCAAGGTGCAGAAAACATGCTTAACTGCCTTTATGGTTGGTTTGCAAAACCATTGGCTAAATGGCTTTTTGAAAAACATAAAACACCAAAACAAATTGCAAAGCAAATAAAAAAATTTGCACTTGATGTTTGTGACACTTACGAAAACAATCAGGTTACTTGTGGCGGAGTGGAAGTTAATGAACTTAACTTAACGCAATCGAAACTTGTTTCTGGCTTATATTTAAGCGGTGAAATGCTTAACATCGATGGTGTTTGTGGTGGCTATAACCTTATGTTTGCACTTGCAAGCGCAGGTTTAAGCGTTAAATTAATTATTAATAACATTAAGGAATAACATGATAAAACTAACAGATATAAAAGTGCCAGTTGAATTGGGCATTGACGGTTTAAAGCAAGAAATTTCAAACATTGTTTGCTTGCCAGTTGAAAAACTTGGAAAAATAAAAATTTTAAAACAAAGCATTGACAGCCGACATAAACCACACATTTTTTATGTGTTTTCTGTTGCAGTTGAATTGAAAGAAAAACTTAAAATTCGCCGCAGATTTGAACAGTTTGAAGAATGCGAAAAAGATTTTTATTTTGAAGAAAGCAATTTATTTTCACAATTTTCACCAATTGTTGTTGGTTGTGGGCCTGCTGGAATGTTTTGTGCTTACAGGCTTGCACTTGCTGGGTTAAAACCAATTCTTATTGAAAGGGGCAAAGATGCAGAAAACAGGCAAAAAGATATTTCTGACCTTATGCAGTTTGGCACGCTTAACCCTGAAAGCAATGTGCTGTTTGGAGAAGGTGGTGCCGGAACTTTCAGCGATGGAAAACTTACCACCGGAATTAACAGCCCGCACATTAAAAAACTTTTAAGAACCTTTGTTGAATGTGGTGCACCGCAACAAATTGAATATATGGCAAAGGCACATATAGGCAGTGATAACCTTAAAAATGTTGTTAAAAACCTAAGGCGAAAAATAATTCAAAAAGGTGGAAAAGTTTTGTTTGAACATAAACTTGAACACATTAACATTAACAATGGAAAAATTGAAAGCATTAAAGTAAGCACACCATTGGGCGAAAAAGAATTTAAAACCAATCACCTTGTGCTTGCAATTGGTCATTCTGCCCGCGACACATTAAGAATGTTAAATTTGCTTAACTTTGAAATGCAACCAAAAGCATTTTCAATGGGCGTAAGAATTGAACACGATAGGGAACTTATTAACCAAAGCCAATATGGTTTAGGTTATTTTGCAGGTTTGCCAACCGCTGACTATAAACTTTCGGTGCATTTGAATAACGGCCGTGGTGCTTACACATTTTGTATGTGCCCGGGCGGAGTTGTTGTTCCTGCAATGCATCAACCCGGAACAATTAATGTTAATGGAATGAGTTATTTTGCACGAAACGAAAAAAATTCGAACAGTGCCATTTTGGTTAATGTTAATCCGCAAGATTTCATGTATGGAACAAATGTGTTAAGCGGAATTGATTTTCAAGAAAGTTGGGAACGAAAGGCATATGAACTTGCAAACCCAAACGGAAACACCTTTAACGCACCAGTTCAAACTGTGGAAGATTTTTTAGGCGTTAAATGTGAAAACTATAAATCCGTTACGCCATCGTATAAGCCAAACACGGTTAAATGCGATTTGCATAAATGTTTGCCAGATTTTGTTAGCGAAAGCATTGAAAAAGCATTAATTGAATTTAATAAAAAAATTAAAGGTTTTGCTTCGTCCACAGCAATTCTTACTGGAATTGAAACAAGAAGTTCTTGCCCAGTAAGAGTTTTAAGAAATGAAAATGGCCAAAGCGTTAACATTTTTGGGGTTTATCCGTGCGGTGAAGGTTGCGGTTATGCAGGTGGAATTGTTAGTGCAGGCGTTGATGGAATTAACACAGCAGAAAAAATTATTGAACAAATAAAAATAAACACAAAATAAAAAAACTCGCCCCGCGAGTTTTTTCACTTTTAATGTTGTATGGCAAGAATAACATTATGCATATGTTTTTTATTAATCAAAAACTTACAAAATGTTTAAAAGCGGTTTTAAATAAGGTTGAAAAAAAGTTAAAAAACATATATACTATTAATTGAACAAATTAAACTTTTAAAAAGAAGGTGCTTAAATGCTTAAATTATATAATTCACTAACACGCAAAAAAGAAGAATTTATTCCGCAAAAAGAAAAGGTAACAATGTATTCTTGCGGGCCAACTGTTTATTATTATGCTCATATTGGAAACATGCGAAGTTATGTTTTTATGGACCTTGTAAGAAGGGTTCTTCAATTTAATGGCTATGAACTTGATGGTGTTATGAACATAACAGATGTTGGGCATTTAACCGACGATGCCGACAGTGGCGAAGATAAAATGGAACAAAGTGCAAGAAAACAAAACAAATCACCACTTGAAATTGCTGAATATTACACAAAGTTCTTTTTTGAAGATTTGGAAAAACTTAACATTTCAAAACCAGAACATATTGCAAAGGCAACCGAGTTTATTGAACCTATGATTAATTTTGTTAAAGGGTTGGAAGAAAAAGGTTTCACATACACAATAAGCGATGGTGTTTATTTTAACACTGCAAAATTTTCAAAATATGGATTGCTTAGCGGTGCAAAACTTGAAGATAAACTTGCAGGTGCAAGGGTGGAAGTTAACACCGAAAAACTTAACCCATGCGATTTTGCACTTTGGAAATTTGTTTCACCAAACCATATTATGAAATGGCAAAGCCCTTGGGGTGTTGGTTGCCCTGGTTGGCATATTGAATGTTCAGCAATGGGCAAACATTTCTTTGGCGAAAACATTGATATTCACACTGGTGGAATTGACCATTTGCCAGTTCACCACGAAAACGAAATTGCACAAAACGATGCTTTAAATGGCCATAAAACTGTTAACACTTGGTTGCATGGTGAATTTTTGCAAGTTGACGGCGGAAAAATGAGCAAAAGTTTGGGAAATTGCTATACAATTGCAGACCTTGAAAAAATGGGTTACAGCCCACTTGATTATAGGTATTTTTGCTTAAACACGCATTATCGCAAAAAACTTAATTTCACTTTTGAAGCAATAAATGGTGCAAAAGTTGCAAGGCAAAGGTTAAACGAACTTGTTCTTAAACATAAAAATGCACACAGCGAATTTGTGGATTTAACTGCATATTTTGAAAAATTTGTTAGCGCAATTAACGATGATGTTAACATTCCACTTGCAGTTGGCGTGTTATGGGAACTTGTTAAACTTGAACCAAACAAAAATGTTTATGAAATGTGCCTTGTTTTTGATAAGGTTTTGGGCTTAAAACTTGATGAAGTTGCAGAAGAAAAAACCGAAATTCCGCAAGATGTTAAAGACCTTTGCGAACAACGAAAAATTGCAAGGCAACAAAAAAATTGGGCTTTAAGTGACGAATTGCGTGATAAAATTTCTGCACTTGGCTTTAAAGTGCTTGATAGCCGTGAAGGTTACACAATTGAAAAAATATAAAAGGATAAAACTATGTATCTTGTTGTTGGGTTGGGAAATTATGAGCCACAATATTTAAACACTTATCATAACCTTGGTTTTATGGTGGCAGATATGTTTGCCGAAAGCGTTGGTGCAACTTTTTCAAAAACAAAATGCAAAGCAAAAATTGCCGAAACAATTATTGCTGGCGAAAAAGTTATAATTGCAAAACCGCTTACCTACATGAATTTAAGTGGGCAAAGTGTAAGTGAATTTAAAAGAATGTTTAAATTGCCAACAGAAAATATTGTTGTTGTGTATGATGATATCGACCTTGAAAAAGGAAGTTTAAGATTTAAAAAAGATGGCAGTGGCGGAACTCATAACGGAATGAAAAATATTATTGCCTGCCTTGGCACAAACAATATTGCACGCATAAGAATTGGTGCAGGAAAACCTGAACGAAAAGAAATGCTTGCCGACTATGTGCTTTCAAAAATTGATAACAATTCAAAAGAACAAATTTTGCCAGCAATTGAGCGGGCAGTTGAAATTATTAAAAGTTATGTTATAAATAACGGCAACATTCAAAATGTTAATAAATAAGTTATGGAAAAATTAAAAAAACTGTTAAACTTAAATGAAAGAAAAATAATAAATGGTTGTGAAAATAATTTAAACACAACTGTTTTTGGTTGTGGATATGGTGAAAAAAGTTTTCTTACTGCGTGCTTAAACAAACAAGTGCTTTATGTTGCAAACGATGTTATAACCGCAACAAAACTTTACGAGCAATTTTCTTATTTAGGCCAATCAGTTAACATAATAACCAACAGAATAACAAATATTGGATTTTCAAACTATTCACTTAACACTCTTGTAAGTGATATTTGCACCTTTCTTTATAAGTTGCAAACACACAAAATTAACATAATAACACCCGACTTTTTAACACAAAAATTGCCATCATTCGCTAATTTTACTAAAAATATTCTTAAATTAAGCGTAAATTCAACACAAAACAGGCAAGAACTTGTTTCAAGCCTTTTAAAAATGGGCTATAAAAAAGCAGAAGTATGTTCACACAATGGGCAATTCAGTTTGCGTGGTGATGTTTGCGATGTGTTTATTGTAGGAAATGAAAACCCTGTAAGAATAAGTTTTTTCGATGATGAAATTGAAAGTTTGCACTTTTTTGAAACAGAAAGTTTTGCAAAAATTGAAAATATTAACCAAATTTCAATTATTCCAAACACACTTATGCTTGGCAACACCGATAATGTTTTAAGCAAGTTAAAAAGTGAACAAAACCCAAATTTAAGTTATGAAGCAAAACAAAAGCAAGCCGAAATTTTTGAACAAATTATGGTAAATGCTGAAAGTGGAAATTTTGATTTTGTTTATTTGCTTTCTTATGTTGAAGATTTTAATAACTGCATTTTCGATTTTTTAAATTCAAATTTTTGCGTGGTTTATGATGAACCTAAAAAAATTAAGGATACAATTTCAAACCTTACAAAAGAAAGTGAAGCCAGTTTTAAAATGTTGGAAAGTGCAGGTGAACTGAATTTTTCACACAAGAATTTTTATTTAACTGAAAGCGAAATTTTTAATTGCAAACTTCCACAAATAAGTTTTCAAAACATAAATTCAAACAATCAAATTTTTTCTTCGCAACAAGTTATTAATGTTAACACAATGCCGATTATTAATTATAACTATAATTTCAATCAACTTATTAAAGACCTTAATTGGTTTAGTGAAGATAAGTTCACAGTTGTTTTGTTTGCATTGGATAACGAATTTATGGAACGCCTTGCAACAAATCTTGCAAGAAACGGCATAAGCGTTGTTAAAAGCGAAAGCCTTGAACAAATAACTGAAAATGCAATTAACATTGTTCCACTTCCATTAACATATTCTGTTGCACTGCTTAGCAACGAAATTGTGTTAATTTCTTCCAGCGATTTAACCAACAGAAAGAAAAAAGGTGTGCTTGTTTCAAAAAACAAAAAGAAAACCTTTCAAATGCCACAAGTGGGCGAATATGTTGTTCACGATGTGCACGGCATTGGGCTTTGCGATGGCATTAAAACTTTAACCTTAAATGGCTATGAAAAAGATTATTTGGTTATTAAATTTAAAGGCAGTGATGTGCTTTATTTACCAACCGAAAACATTGAAAGCCTAAGCCTTTACCTTGGCAATGAAAAACAGCCAAAACTTAACAAACTTGGCGGAAAAGAATTTGAAAAGGCAAAAGAAAGGGTTAAAGAAAATGTTTCAAAAATTGCAATTGAACTTGTTAAACTTTATAACCAACGAAAAAGTTTAAAAGGCTTTGTTTATCCAGAAGATAACATTGAAATGCAAGAGTTTGAACAAAGTTTTGCACATTCTGAAACGCAAGATCAACTTAAAGCGGTTGCAGATATAAAAGAAGATATGCAGGCGGGAAAGGTTATGGACAGGCTTGTTTGCGGTGATGTTGGCTATGGGAAAACAGAAGTTGCATTGCGTGCTGCTTATAAAACAATTTTGGCTGGAAAACAAGTTGCAATGCTTGTTCCAACCACCATTCTGTGCGAGCAACATTTTAAAACCATGCAAGAACGATTTTCGCCTTTTGCAATCAACATTGCAAAACTTAACCGATTTCAAACAAAAGCACAGCAAGAAAAAGTTATATCTGACTTAATGCTTGGCAAAATTGATGTTATTTGTGGCACACACCGAATGCTTAGCCAAGATGTTAACTTTAAAGATTTGGGTTTGCTTGTGCTAGATGAAGAACAACGCTTTGGTGTTAAAGATAAGGAAAAAATTAAGCAATTAAAAACCAATGTTAATGTGCTTACGCTTTCAGCAACACCAATTCCACGCACCTTGCACATGAGCATGGTGGGAATAAGGGATATTTCAGTTATTGAAACCCCACCAAACGAAAGGTTGCCAGTGCAAACATATGTAACAGAATATTCCGATGCACTTATAACCGATGCAATAACAAAAGAACTTAACCGCAACGGGCAAATTCTTATTGTTTATAACCGAGTTGAAAGCATTTTGGAATTTGCACACAAAATAAGGCAAATGTTCCCAGATGTTAATGTGGGTGTTGCACACGGCCAAATGAGTGAAAGAATGCTTGAAAACGAAATTTTAAAAGTTTTCAGTGGTGAAACAAAAATATTGGTTGCAACAACCTTAATTGAAAATGGGGTTGACTTACCTAACGCAAACACGCTTATTGTTTGCAACGCAGATAAATTGGGGTTAAGCCAACTTTATCAGTTAAAAGGCCGAGTGGGCAGAAGTTCAAGGCTGGGTTATGCATATTTTACCTATCAAGCCGATAAAAACTTAACCGAAACAGCATATAAGCGCTTGCAAGCCTTACAAGAATTTGTTGCATTGGGCAGTGGTTTCAAAATAGCAATGCGTGATTTGGAATTAAGGGGCGCAGGCAATGTGCTTGGTGGCGAACAGCACGGGCATATGGAAAAGGTTGGTTACGATATGTATTGCAAATTGCTTAACATGGCAATTAAAGAAATTAATGGGCAAAAAGTTAAACAATTTAAAGATGTTAAACTTGATGTTTCACTTGATGCCACCGTGCCAAACAGTTATTGTGAAAATAATAACGACCGCATTAAAATTTATTCACTTCTTGCAGAAGTTGGTTCGGTTCAAGAACTTGAAAATGCAATTAATCAAATTGATAATGCCTATGGCACAAGCCCAGAACAAATTAAAAATTTGGGATATATTGCTTTAATAAAAAATTTATCGCAACAACTTGGCATAAGCAGGGTTAAACTTAAACCCGATGAATGCTATGTTATGTTCTATGAAACAAGTGAAATAACATCTAAGGTGGAAAAAGCCTTTAAAACATTGGGCGAAAAATGTGTTATTAATTATTCAAAAATGCCAATAATTAATATGCACTTAAAAGGTGTTAGCACTTTAAAACAAGCCAAAACTCTTATTGAAATTTTAACTTTGGCAACCGAAAAATAACAATAAAAAATATTTGCAAAATCTTATAAGTTTTGTTATACTTATTTAGTTATTTTATTAAATTACTTTGGAGGCATACTTTGAAAAAGCTAAATTTTAAAAAATTATTTGTTTTTGCATTGCTTTCAGTTGTTCCTGTAACTTTTTGTGGTTGCGAACTTTCTGATTTAACAGCATTTGAAAAAAACATGGGTAAATATTTGGGGCAAACCGTTGCAACCGTTTCAGGCGAAAACAGTTTGAAACTTTCTTTGGAAGATTTAATTATTGCATTTAACAGTTATGGCTATGAATATGAAACTAACGATGGTTTAAGCCGTGAAGAAGCAATTAAAGAAACTTTGGAATATGAAATTCAACGCCGTTTGGCAATTGCAGAATCAAAATCACTTTATGAAAGTTCAATAACAAACGCTGAACGAAACATTGTTTGGCAAAACACTTACAATTATGTTAACAATGTGCTTGCACAATATGAAAAAGAAATAAGGGAAGAAAAAGGCATTTCAACACCAGCAGACAGTGAGGAAGAAGAAACTGCCGAAAAAACAAAAAAAGAAACTTACACCCCAAAAGCATTTGTTGTTAATGGCGAAATTGTTCTTAACGAAGAAGCAAAGGATAATGGCTACACAGGCAACCCAAATGCCGAACTTATTGGCAACACCGAAGATTTATATGGCAGTTTTATGAAATACAGAAAAATTTCAACCCAAGAAATTTCTGACCTTGCATTAACAAGATATATTTCAAACCTTAAAGCAAATGAAGAAGGCAGACGCCTTTCAACTGCCGATAAAGATGTGTTAACAAGGGAACTTAAAAGAATTTATGATGTTCAAGAAGGCAACTTATATGTTCAAAAACTTCAAACTGAATATTATAAACAAAACCTTATAACCAAACAAGAAGTGATTGATTATTATAAATCACTTGTTAAAGCAAGCTATGATAAATATAACTTAACCATTGAAAATTATTATAGCGACATGACAGATGATTCAAGCAAAGTTTATTATCACCCAGATAATGAATTTAAATATGTAACACACATTTTGGTTCAATATACCGAAGAACAAACAGCACAAATTGAAAAATGGAAATCAG
This sequence comes from Clostridia bacterium, assembly GCA_045639255.1. Taxonomy (GTDB): domain Bacteria; phylum Bacillota; class Clostridia; order Christensenellales; family UBA1242; genus JAZUCT01. The sequence continues at coordinate 29,237 of JAZUCT010000011.1, read as the reverse complement.
ATTTAAATTCTGGCAGAATTTCGCAAGCAGATTATGATAGCAACATGGCTTGGATTAAAACTCAACTTGCAACACAAGCAAGAGATAGCGAAGGCAATCTTTATGGAAATTCAAAAAATGTAAGCGCAATCTTTAACGAAGTTAAAAACGCAGTTAATGGTGCTGAAAATAAAGCAGAAGCATTTAACAAATTAATTTATAAATATAATTCAGACCCTGGCATTATGAACACTGACTATAACTATGTTGTTGGAAACAATCACAGTGCAATGGTTGAAGAATTTAACATAACTTGCAGAAATCTTTTCAAACTTGATGCACTTCAAATTGTTGATGAAAACACAAACATTGCTTACACTGAATATGGCGCACATATAATTATGTTTGTTGGAAATGTTGAAAATGTTATTTCATATTCAAACCTTGAAAATATCACAATTGATAAACTTGCAAGTGTTAAACTTCAAGCGGGTGAAGATAAAACTTTGTTTGATAAACTTTATGATGAACTTTATTCTTCATTAAGTTCAACCAGATATTCAAGTTATCAAACAAACCTTATTGATTCACTTAAAGAAGGTTTAACAATTAAATATAACAAAAATGTTTATAAAGCATTAATGAAATAAAGTGGAATAAAAATTCCACTTTTTTCTTGTTATGCCTTAATTGACATTAAAGTTAATTAATGTTAAAATCAAAAACGAAAGGTGAAATTATGGCGGTTAACAAAAAAGAATTAAAACGCAGTTATATAAGAATTTTTAAATTTATGTTAATTGGAATTATTCCAAACCTGTTTTTATATTATTTCTGTTCAGGAATTTTAAAAGAATGGCTTTTAACAATTATTTCAATTCTGATTTTTATTGCATGTGGTTTCATTGGCGAAGCAATTTATGTTAGCATAAGAAACAAACAAATGCTTAAAGCAGAAATTGAAGCCGAACAAGCAAAAATTGAACGAAAGAAACAAAAGGAGAATAATAAATAATGGCAATTGCAAAAACCATGCCACACAGCATTGAAGCAGAACAAGCACTGCTTTGTTGTGTTCTTATTGATAACACAATTTCAATGGATATTGTTCCTGTGCTAACAGACGAGCATTTCTATTCACAAGCGCATCAAATTGTTTTTTCGCATATGCAAGAACTTTATAACACAAGGAAACCAATTGATTTTGTAACACTTGTGGACAGCCTTGAAAAATCCGGAAAACTTGGTGAAGTGGGCGGAATTGATTATATAACAAGCCTTACTTACATTGTTCCAAGTGCTGTTAACTTTAACACTTATCTTAACATTGTTAAAGATGCATGTGTGTTAAGGAAATTAATTAAAGCAAGCAGTGAAATTATTGACCTTTCTTATAACAATGCAAGCAAGCAAGAAGCCTTGCAATTTGCTGAAAAAAGCATATTTGATATTTCAAAAGAAGAAAGTGCAAGCGATTTAACTTTGCTTACAGAAAGTTTAAAAGAAGTTATTAAAAAATTCGATACAATTGCAAGGGACAGAAACTCTTTAAGGGGATTATCCACTGGCTTTGCTGGGCTTGATAGGATAACAAATGGTTTGCAACGAAGCGACCTTATTATTGTTGCTGCCCGTCCAGGTGCCGGAAAAACAAGTTTAAGCATGAACATTTTAAATCATGCTGCCCTTAATGGTGCAAAAGTTGCAGTGTTCAGTTTGGAAATGCCTAAGGTTCAACTTGCGCAAAGAAGTTTGTGTTCAGTTTCTGGCGTAAGCATGGAAAAAGCACTTAAAGGCGAACTTACAACAGACGAATGGAAATTGCTTTGGGGTGCAAACGCAAAACTTAGCAATGCTAAACTTTATGTTGACGATAAATCAACCAACACTCCAATGGATATTCTTTCAAAGTGCAGGCGACTTGCCCTTAAAGAAGGTGGGCTTGACCTTGTTATGATTGACTATTTGCAACTTATGAAATCAGGCAAAAAAGCATTGGAAGGCAATGAACAAGCCGAAGTTCAAGATATTTCTAAGAACCTTAAAATTATTGCAAAAGAACTTAATGTTCCAGTTATTGCACTAAGCCAATTATCGCGTGGGGTTGAAAGCAGAAAAGATGCCGATGGTGGCCACAGACCCGTGCTTAGCGATTTAAGGTCGTCGGGTTCAATTGAACAAGATGCCGATATTGTTATGTTTATTTATCGCCCTGACCAATATAAAGATACCGAAGGTCAAGCCGACCGTGATGTTGCTGAACTTATTGTTGCAAAACATAGAAATGGTCCGCAAGGCACTGTTAGGTTAAGGTGGAATGGCGCAACTACAAGTTTTGAAAATTTGGAAAGTGATATGAACTTGCAATCGCTTGAAAATTCAGCGCCGCAAGTTAAACCGAACAAATCAAGTGATGGAATTATTGATGATGATATTCCGTTTGAAAATCTGCCACCAATAACTCCGCTTGAAGATAACAGTGATTTAACAGATATTTTCAGTTAATAAAAACAAATAAAAAAAAGTCAACTAAAATCGCCAAAAAAATGGCGATTTTTTTAATAAATAATTTCTTAGAAAATTTGTTAAAAAATAAGTTTGTAAAAGTAAGAAAATTTGATTTTTTCATAAAAATTTGGTATAATAAATATACATTATTAAGGGGATAATTATGAACTCAAAATTTTTAAAATGTGAACATTGTGGGCTTGTTGTTCACCAGTTCGGTGAAGATAACAAAGAACTTACTTGTTGCGGAACAAAACTTAAAGAACTTATGCCAAACTCGATGGAAGCAAGTGTGGAAAAACACGTTCCAGTTGTTAAAGTTGAAGGAAATAAACTTACTGTTCAAGTGGGGGTTGTGGAGCACATTCAATCAGAACAGCACTATATCGATTGGATTTATGTTAAGTGTGGAACACGCACACAAGGTGTTGTGCTTTCTGCAAAAGATAAACCTTGTGTTGAATTTTATGGCGAATGGAAAGGCAAAGTGGAAGTGCAAGCAAGTTGCAACCTGCATGGAATATGGCTTTCAACAATTTTATGTTAAATAATAACTTAATCACTCTTTTTTGCTAAAATATTATTGAAATTGCAAAAACATAACAAACCTTCTTGTTCTAAAATGAACATAGGAAGGTTTTTTTATATGCAAAGTTTAAAGAAAAACTATAAACAAATAATTTGTTATTGTTTGGCGGGGCTATGTTTCTTTTTGTTAAAGCAGGCACATATTGGACAAATAACTTCGCCATTTAGTTATGCACTTTATTTTGCTTTGTTGTTTTGTGGTGCAAAAACATTGCCTTTAAGTTTGATGTTTGTGATGGCAATGTTGCCAAACGGAATAAACATTGAAAATCTTGCACATTTAACTTCGGTTGTGTTGCTGGGCAGTTTGGTGCAGTTAATTTACATAAAAAAGGGCAGTGCAAAAAATGTTATTGTTTATTGTGTGTTTTGTGTGCTTTCAGCAGTTCCGCTTGTTTATTTTGCATATGCAAACAATTTAAACTTATTGCTTGAATGTGTTTCAGTGCTTATTGGTGTTGCATTTTTGCTTAGCAGTGTTAATGTGCTTTCAAGTTTGTTTGAAAGGGGAATTAACACAAAACTTACGCTTGATGAAAGCATTTGTGCGGGCATTTTAATTGTGGTTATGGGCATAGGGCTTGCAAGTTTTAATTTTTATAACAACTTTATGCTTATGTTTGTTGGCACACTTTTGGTGCTGTTTGTTACATTCAGTTTTTCAAACTTAATTGGCATTTTGTGTGGGTTATGTTTGGGAATTGGTGCAAGCCTTTATTTTAATAACTTAACTTATGTAAGTGTGTTTTCATTGTTTGCATTAACCATTGTTGCCTTTAAAGGCGAAAAGAAAATTTATTCTGTGCTTGCATTAATTCTTACCGAAATTGTGTTATGTTTTTATTTTAAAGTGTATCAAACACAAACACTTTTAACAATTGCACCAACCGTGCTTGCTTGCCTTGTGTTTTTGGTGTTGCCACTTAAATGGTGCAGTGAAGTTTATAACCTGTTTGGCGAAGCAAAAGAAAACACAATGCTAAGAAACATTGTTAACCGTTCACGCGAAGGCCTTACAAAACGCATGACGGAACTAAGCGCAGTGTTTCAAGAAATGAATTGTGTTTTCAGAAACATGGTTAAAGGTGGGCTTCCCAAAGAAGAAGTGGAACAAATGATAATTAACGAACTTAAAGAAAAAGTTTGCACTTCTTGCCCCGAACATGCCCGTTGCCACAGAACTTTGGAACGGGAAACAAATGCAATTTTAAAAGGCTTAACACAAGTGGGCTTTGATAAGGGCAAAACAACAATTGTTGATGTTCCTGCCAGCCTTACAACAAGGTGCGGAAAGGTTAATCCACTTCTTACAAAACTTAACAATTTGTTGGAAAACTATAAGCAATATGCCAGCATGATAACAAATATGGACGGTTCAAGGGTGTTAATTGCCGACCAACTTAATGGTGTTTCAAAACTTCTGTTAACTTTGGCGGAAGAAACCAAACGAAATGTTACCTTTGATTATTTTAAGGAAGAACGGGTTATGCAAGAATTAAGTGCAAACAACATTATTGCAAACCAAGTTATTATTTATGAACAAAATGCAAACGATTATTCAGTTTCGGTGCTTGTTAGAAATTGTGATGTTAACAAAGATATTGCAAAAGTTGTAAGCAAAGTTACCGGCGCAAGAATGATGATTGTTACAAAAGAACAATCGGAATATTCAGGGCTTAGTTTAGTATCGCTTAAACCTGCACCGAACTTTGATATAAGTTATGGTTGTGCAAGTTGTTGCAAGGCAATGCAAACAGTAAGTGGCGATACTCACAGTGCAATTCGCCTTAGCGGAAACAAAATTATGTTTGCACTTTGCGATGGAATGGGCAGTGGGCAAAAAGCCGAAAAAATAAGCAATCTTTCAATAAGTTTAATTGAAAATTTCTATAAAGCAGGTTTCAGTGATGATATTATTTTATCCAGCGCAAACAAACTGCTTACTTTAAGTCAAGAAGAACAATTTTCTGCGCTTGATATTTGTGTTGTGGATTTATCCACCGCAACAGCCGATTTAATTAAAATTGGAAGCAGTGCATCAGTGCTTAAAACTGCTGACAGAGTGGAACAATTTATTGCTTCCAGCCTGCCACTTGGAATTTTGGAAGAAATTAAGCCAAGCATATTTAAACTATCGCTTTCAAGTGGAAATATGCTTGTGTTGTGCAGTGATGGTGTTGTGGATAGTTTTGAAAACATTGAAAGTTTTGCAAACTATGTTAACAATGTTGCAAGTTTTAACCCACAAGAAGTTGCCGAAACAATTTTAAACCGTGCAATAAAAAACAACAGCGATGCACCTAAGGACGATATGACCGTGCTTGTGCTTAAAATTTTTGAACTTTAATATAAACAAAAAAACTCTTAGATTAATAAGAGTTTTTTATATATTTTAATAATCTTATTTTTTAATTTTTCATTATGGTTGCCTTGTTTTGCTTGCAAACACCACAGCGCACATTCCCGCACCACAGTGAGCACCCAAAATACAACTAAGCATGTTAATTTCGCTAACATTAATGCTTGCTTTTTCATTTAACATTTTTGCAAGAAATTGTGCATCTTCTTCACAATCGCCATGAACAATTAAAACTTCTGGGTGAATTGAAGCGTCGCGCTTTTTAACAACCCAATCGCACAAAGCCATAAGCGATTTTTTTCTGCCAATGGTTTTTGAAAAGTTAACAAGTTTGCCTTCATCGTTCATGTAAATAAGTGGTTTAAAGTTAAGTGCTGAACCAATAACGGCTTTTGCTTTTGAAATTCTGCCACCCCTTTGCAAATGAAACAAATCATCAACAGTTATTGCGTGAACAAGGTGTGGTGAAAGGTTGTTTATGTGTTCAATAACATCGTTAATGCTTGCACCAAGTGATTTAAGTTTAACCGCTTCTTTAACCAACAAACCAAGCGCCAAACTTGCAGAAAGTGTATCTACCACATGCACTTTTGCAGGGTAAACTTCATTAAGTTCTTCCCCAGCCATTCTGCAAGCGTTAAAAGTTCCACTTAAACCGCTTGAAAAACTTAAATGCAAAACATCTTTGCCTTGCTTTAAAATTTTTTCAAAATATTCCCTTGCAATGTCGGGCGAAATAAGTGAAGTTAATGGCATCGAGCCTTTTCTTACCTTATCAAAAAACTGTTTGCCATAAAGCCTGTTTTCCTTTGTTCCTGCATATTGAACGCCATCGCAACTGAACGGAACAGGCAACACCACAACATTGTTTTGTTGCAAAAACTCATCGGTTAAATCTGTGGTGGAATCGGTTGTTATTATAAAATCTTTCATAGAAATTCCTTTAAATTAAAATAAACGGAATCAGTTTATCACATCAATTTTATTTTTTCAAGCATTAATTAAGTTCATTAAGGGTGTTAAGTGCAAGCGAAATCATGTTTGTGAATGCTGTTTGTCTTTGCTGTGGTGTTGTTTGTTCGGTTGAGCCAATAATATCTGAAACAGTTAAAATTGTTAAAGCATTTTTCTTGTTAATTTTGCTTACAGCAAACAAACCAAAAGTTTCCATTTCAACGCCTAGGCAACCTTTTTTTGCAAACTTTGAAGTTGCTTTGTTGTTTGGAGTATAAAAAACATCACTTGTTAAAATATCGCCACAAACATGGTTTGGCTTGTTGTTTGCAAGTTGCTTTGCTTTTTCAAAAAGAACAGGTGAACTTTCAAGTTTTCTTGTTTTTCCAACCCCCACTTGTTCACCAAAATTGCTGGTTGTGAAAGCATTTTTAACAATAATTGTATCAAACAATTTTAAATTTTTTTGCATTGCCCCGCACGAACCAACTCGAATTATATTCTCAACACCATAAACACTGAAAAGTTCGTGTGAATAAATTGCCATGCTTGGCATACCCATTCCACTTCCCATAACAGTAACTGGTTTGTTGTTATATGTGCCAGTGAAACAAAGCATGTTTCTTATTTGGTTAACAAGTTTTGCGTCTTTTAAAAAATTTTCTGCAATAAATTTTGCACGCAAAGGGTCGCCCGCCATTATAACATTTTTTGCAATTTCGCCAACCTTTGCTGAATTATGAACTGTGCTCATAAAAAACTCCTTTAAAATAATTATTAATATTTTAGGTAAGTTTAACACTTTTGGCAATTAAATTTTTAAAAAGATTAAATATTTTGTTAACAAATTTCAATTAAATATGCTATTATTAATGTTAAGGAGATAAACAAATATGATACTTGAACAAATTAAAAAAGATAACATAAAAGCATTCAAAGAAAAAAACGCAGTAGCCAGAAGCATTTTAAGTGTGCTTATGAACAAAGCCTTGCTTGAAGAAGTTAAACTTCGTGAAAAAGGCGAAAGCGTTACAGATGTTCACCTTGTTGCAATTTTACAAAAAACTGTTAAAGAACTTACCGATGAATGTGAAAACTATAAAAAAGTTAATAACACCGAAGAAGTTGAAAACATTTCAAAACAAATTGAAATTGTTAAGGCTTATCTTCCAAAAATGCTAAGTTTGGAAGAAATTGAACAAATTATTGCACCTATGCCAGATAAATCTGTTCCAACCGTTATGAAAAAGTTTAAAGCAGAATATGCTGGAAAAGTGGATATGAAAGATGTTCAAACCGTGCTTAGAAAATTTAACTAGAAATAAACTTTAAAAAAATCAAATTTCAAAGTTTGATTTTTTTTATTTTAATAATTAATAAAGTTGCAAAAAATTAACTTAATATGTTAAAATATCATAAAATTTTTAGTAAGGAGATTTTTGGGTTATGGTTAATGCGCAAAAGCAACCTTTAACTTTTGAAAGTTATAAAAATAACGAACAAGAAACCAGAAATAAACTTAACAATAAAAAAAACAAACACACAATGGCGAAATATAGTTATGTTTATATGTTTCTGTTGGGTGGTTTTTTAGGCACTTTATATGAAGAAATTTTAACAATTCTTGCAACTGGTTCATGGGAATCCAGGGCAGGAACATTGTGGCTTCCATTTAACCCACTTTATGGATTTGGTGTTGTGGGGTTTGTGTTGGTGCTTTCAAGGTTTAAAGAATGGTATCACCAAATAACATATGGCGCAATTGTTGGCGGGGCTGTGGAATATATTTGTTCGTGGTTGCAAGAAATTTTAACCAACACAACTTCGTGGGATTATTCCAATGTGTTCACAAACATTGATGGAAGAACAACTGTTGTGTTTTCGCTTGCTTGGGGTTTTATGGGTTTTGCACTTGTTCGATATGTTTATCCGCTTGTTGTAAAAATGCTGGAAAAAATTCCATATAAAATTGGAAACATTGTTACCATAATTATTATTGTTGTGTTTTCAACAATAATGATAATATCTTGGGCAGCACTTATAAGATGTTTTCTTGCACGAAGTGGCGTTGAACCATTAACCTTTATTGGAAGATTGCTGGATAAATATCTTCCGCAAGAATATTTGCAGAAATATTTTGTAAACATGAAATTTAATTAATTCAAAAGCCAAATTGTTTTGGCTTTTTTATATGCCTTTTTTAAAAAAGTCACTATTGACATAACAAACATTATGGTTTATAATATGCTTAAATTTATAGAGGTGCAATATGAAAAGATTTTTGGTGTTTATTGTTGTTCTTATTGTTACAGTAAGTTTGGGTTTCACAACTTATGCGTTTTTAAAGAATAACGAACAAATAACCTTGCTTCAAGCAAACTTTTATGTAAATAATGGCGACGAAATTGAAATTAATTTCGATGTTGTTAACAAAAAAAGGCAAACTGAATATTCTTATATTCTTTCAGGTGAAGGCCTTGAAACAACCAGCCAAGAAAATGTTTTTAAAGCCGTTAAAGGTGGCGAATATACTTTTAAAATTGAAACAACCAACAAAAACTATAAAAGTTTTTCAGTTTCAGTGGTTGTTGGCGATGGAACAGAAAAATATCCATTCTTTGTTAAAACCAAACAAGATTTGTTAAGCATTGGCAGTGCAGAAAGGCCACTTTCAAGCCACTATAAAATGGTTAACGATATTGATTTAACCGGTGAAAATTTTGCTGGATTTGGCACTTTAACTGGCACTTTTGATGGAAATAACTGCACAATAAGCAACGCAACTTACAATGTAACTGAAAGTTCAGTAACAAATTTTGGCTTATTTGAAAAAGTTGCAAGTGGTGCAGAAATTTATAATTTAAATCTTTCAAACTTTTCTTACACAGGTTCTTTTGCACAAGTTGCAATTGTTACCGCTGAAAACTTTGGAACAATTTCAAATATTAACATTGTTTCATCACAAATTTCAAACACTGCTTCAAACGGCAAAACTGCTGGTGTTGCTTGCATTAACCAAAGCACAGGCACAACCTCTGCAAGAATTGATAGGGTTGCAAGCGATGTTGAAATAACAGCAAGAAACTCTGTTGCTGGCATTTGTGTTAACAATAAGGGCGGAATTATTATAAACAGTTATTCAAAAGGTAATCTTAACGCATCGAATGTTAGCACAAACATTGCTGGGCTTATAACCTTTAACGAAAGTTATGGCGATTTTGATTGCTATGTTAAAGATTGTTACAGCATTTCAAAAATAAGCACAAACAGCATTGGCAGGGCAAGTTTAATTTATAAAAACACAAACGGTTATAACCGTGAAAACATAATTATGGGTTGCTATTTTGTTGAAGCCGAAACCCTATGTGATGTTGGTGTAACTGGCATTGCAAGTTCAAACTATAACTATGAAATTTTAACAAGTGAACAACTTAAAGATTTAAACAACCTTGTTTCTTATGTTTCATTCGATAATTCACTTATTAAATGGGATAATTCTGTTTGGTTAATTAATGCAGAAAACAATGGTTACCCACAAATAGACTTCCTTGCACCAGCAGTTGCAGATAACTTCACAAGTGCAATAATTAAAGGTGAAATTAAAACTGTTGAAAACTTAATTGCTGTGTTTGCAAAAGCATCGGTTTCAACCGACAGATATGTTCTTATGGCCGACCTAGATCTTTCTGGCTATGCAGATTTTAAACCGCTTGGTTTAACAAACACAAACTGCTTTGTGTTTAACGGAACTTTTGAAGCAGGCTGGAACGAATCGGAAAACAGATATTATAAAATTTCAAACTTAAACATAACTTCAAATAACGAAAACAGTGCTTTAATTGCTGAAACAGGCAAAACAGCACAAATCTTAAACTTAACAATTGAAAATGTTTCAATCACAGCGGGTGAAAACATTGGAACTGTTGTTGGAACAAATAACGGATTGGTTTCAAACTGTGTTGTAACCAGCCAAAACTCAATTGGTGGCGGAATTGTTAAAAATCTTGGCGGAATTTGTGGTGTTAACAATGGCACAGTTTCAAACTGCACAGTTAACAACAAAATTTCAGCACAAACCGCTGAAAAAATTGTTAATGTTGGTGGAATTGCAGGTTTGAATAATGGAGTTGTTCACAACATTTCTTGTAACTCTGAAATTTCAGTAACAGGCACAAACAATATTTATGTTGGTGGAATTGCTGGAACAACAACTTCAACCATAAGTTATGCATTGTTCAATGGCTCAATAACAGCCGACATGAATTCAACAAACTATGCAGGCGGAATAAGCGGTTTTGCTTCAAGTTATGCAAAAATTTCAAAATGCCACTTTGATGGAAGCATTGAAGCATGTTTTGTTGGTGGTGTTGTTGCATATTCACAAAAAGCAAACATTGTTGAAACCTTTGTTGAAGGCAACTTAATCGGTTCAGCAGTTGGTGGTGTTGCATACACTGCACCAGAAATAACAATTAACAATGTAAGCGTTGTTTGCACAATGCAAGGCATGGCAGACGAAAGCATTTGCGCAGGAATTGCAGTTGAACTTTTTGAAAACGAAAACAGTTATTGTGGCACAATGTTCCTTGCAGTAACATTTAACACATTTAACAACTTTGTAACAAGTTATCATTGCACAAACACTGCTTGGCCTTGGGAATGGAACCCAACAGGCATTCCAACCGATTTAATTGTGTTCGATGTTGACACAATGAACAATGCAAAACGCTGGGTGCTTTTTGAAAATTCAATTCTTCCAGTGGATAAAGATGGTGCAACTTCATATGAAAAATGCGTTGGTTATGAATCAGGCTCAACATTCACAAGCCGTGGTTTTAAAACTGATATTTGGGAATTTAACCTTGATGAATATCCAAAACTTTTAAACTGCAAATATTAATATTAAACACAAAAAAGAGTGGAACACCACTCTTTTTTGTTTCGTTTAAATAAGCCAGTTTAAGAACTCTATTCTGCTTTTTGAAGTTCTTGATTATAAGCATCAAGCACTGCTTTTTCAAGCCATTGCCTTGTTTCTGAATTTATTGCATGTGCAACATCTTTAAATTCACCTGTTGAAGTTTTTCTTGAAGGCATGCTCATGAATAAGCCATTGTTTCCTTCAATAAGTTTAATGTCGTGCACAACAAAGCAATCGTTAAAAGTAACGCTTACAGAAGCCTTTAATTTATCTTTGTTAACAATGCGAACACGAATGTCTGTAATTTTCATTTTGTTAATCCCCTTTATTTGCTTTTTTTGGCTTAAACAAATTATAAAACAAATTTAATGTTAAAAGCAACTAAATTAATTAAAAATTTGCAACATTAAAAAATTTATTTAACTAAAAAAAACACCAATTCATAAAATGAAATATGAGAAATTTTTTTAACAACATAAAAAACATTCATTTCATTGGCATTGGTGGAATAAGCATGAGTGCTTTGGCACATTATTGTTTGAACATGGGCATGAATGTTTCTGGCAGTGACAGGGCAAACAGCGAAACCATTAATAACCTTAAAAATGCAGGGGTTAAAATTTATTTAAAACATAAAAGCGAAAACATACATAACAACTTAGATATGGTTGTGTTCACCAGCGCTGTTAGTGAACAAAATTGCGAACTTGTTACTGCACAAAAAAAGTGCAAAATTGTTTTGGAGCGTGCCGATTTTTTAAACCTTATTGCCAGCCAATATAAAACAGTTATTGCGGTTTCTGGAACGCATGGAAAAACCACAACTTGTGGCATGCTTGCCAGCGTGTTTTATTATGCGGGGTTAAACCCAACAGCGCATATTGGCGGAATAATTAATCAGTTCAATTCCAATTATTTAATTGGCGCCAATAAATATTTTATAACCGAAGCTTGTGAATATAAAAAACACCTGCTTAAACTTAAACCAACAATAAGTGCAGTTTTAAATGTTGAACCCGACCATATGGAATGCTATAAAAATTTAAATCACCTTAAAAATTGCTTTATTAAATTTCAAAAAACTGCAAAGTTTTCCATTTGAAATTCCAACGATAAAATAAAAAAACACATTAACTATCTTTCAAGATATGTGCCAATTAATGTAACACTGAACGAAAATGGTTGTTATTCGTTTTCAGTTGTTAACGAAAGCACAAACTTAAACATTAACTTATCGGTGGTCGGTAAACATAATATAAACAATGCACTTTGTGCAATTGCCATTTGCAAACTTTGTGGAATTGGTGAAAACGATATTGAAAAAGGGCTTAACAATTTCAAAGGTGTTAAAAGGCGATTTGAAGTGCTTGGAAAACTTAACAATTGCAACATAATTCGCGATTATGCACATCACCCAACAGAAATTCAAAGCACAATTAACACCTTAAAAGAACTTAACAAACCTTATGTTATTATTTTTCAACCGCACACTTATTCACGCACACTTAAACTGCTTAATGATTTTAAAGAACTTTTTAACAAAAATAATAACATTATTATTTATAAAACATATTCAGCCCGAGAATCGAAAAGCATGGGATTAAGTGCAAAAGAACTTTGCAATCAACTTAACAATGTTACCTATATTGGCACAAAAACAAAGTTAAAAAAGGTTGTTAACGAACTTTCACAAAAAAACATTAATGTTGTGTTTGTTGGTGCAGGTGATATTGGCGAAATTGCCCAAGAAGTTTTAAGTTAAACGATTGTTAAAAAAACTGAAATATTGTATAATGGTTATGTTTATGAAAGAACATAACTATTTTTCTTTTTTAAATAACACTGCCTGTGCAAATGTTATTCAGCATGATATTGATAAAAATCAAATTCATCATGCTTACATGATTGTTGCGGGCGAAAGCGAAACTGCAAATATGTTTGCAAGGTTTTTTGCTTTCAAAATTCTATGCAAACATAAAACTGCTTGCCTTCAATGTGAAAATTGCAAAAAAGCACTTAGTGGAAGCAATGCAGATTTTAAAGTGTATCCTAAAAACAAAAACATTATGGTGGAAGATATTTCTGATATAACCGAAAATGCTTTCAAAACAAGCATTGAAGGAACAGAAAAAGTGTTTTTGCTTAAAAATTTTGAAAACGCAAACCAAACAGCACAAAACAAAATTTTAAATACGCTTGAAGAACCACCTGCAAACACACATTTAATTTTAAGTGTTTCAAATTCAGCAATGGTGCTTCAAACAATAAAATCCAGATGCAAAATTGTTAATGCCGATAATTTCAGCAATGAAAAATTGCAAAGTTTTTTGGTAAGCAATGGTTACAGCAATGAACAAGCACAAGTTATAAGCATTTTTTCAAACGGCAACATTGGTTCAGCAATAAGCAACATAAATAACCCAATGTTTCACGATTTAATTAAGGTTGTGTTTGATTTATTTTTAAATTGTAACAAATCAAGTGATATGCTTTTTGCAGTTAATAACATTTTAAAATATAAAGGCAATTTAAACACCATTTTTGAACTTATTGAAATTGTTGTTAACAAAGCATTAATGGTTAAAAATGCCGATAAAGAAGATATTAATGAAATTGTTGAAATAAGCGAAAAATTTTCAACATTAAGTTTAAACGCAATAAACAATCAAATTGCAATTGCAAAGGAAAAATTGCAATTTAACTGCAACATTAACAGTGTTGTGGATATGTTTGTTTTAAAGTTCTTAGAGGAGAAGTATAAATGGAAATAGAAGTTGTTATTTTAAGTTTTGAAAACACAAATCAACTTTCTTTTTGTGTTGCAAACAGAAGCTATGAAGTTAATCAAAAGGTTTTGGTTAACACCGAAGAAGGCCTTAAAGTTGCAAAAATAAAAAAAGCAAATCATAAGGTTGAAGAACAAGTTTGCACCGAACAATTAAGCATTAACAGGGTTCTTACCCGTGAAGATGAACAACGCATTGAAGAAAACAAAGAAAAAGCAAAAAATTTAAGAATTGAAACCGAAAAACTTATTGAAAAACTTAAACTCGATATGAAACTTGTTGAAGTTACCGTAAGTTTTGATGGTTCGAAAGCTTTGTTTTTATATGTAAGCGAAGATAGGGTGGATTTCAGGGAACTTGTTAAACTTATGGCAAGCAATTTTAAAGTAAGAATTGAGCTTAAACAAATTGGTGTTCGCGATGAAGTTAAAACTCTTGGTGGATTGGGCCCTTGTGGAAGAATATGTTGTTGCAAGGGGCATTTAACCGAATTTGCCAATGTTTCAATAAAAATGGCAAAAACACAGAATTTAAGTTTGAACCCACAAAAAATAAGTGGATTGTGTGGCAGACTTATGTGTTGCCTTTCTTATGAAAATGAACTTTATAAAGAATTGCTTAAAGATATGCCAAAAATTAATTCAAAAGTTAAAACAGAGTTGGGCGAAGGCACTGTAAGTTACCTTGATATTTTCAAACGCAAAGTAAGTGTTAAATTTGTGGACGAAAATTCAGTTTCAATAAAAGATTTTGCGCTTGATGAAATTAAAAAACATAACAAATATTTGGGGCATTCTGAAAATGGCGAACATTCAAAATTAAACCAACAAGCAAACCAACCAAAAAACAACCCAAATGGCGAAACAAACAATGATTAATGAATTAAACAAATTTTTAAAAGAAAATGAAGTGCTTGATAGTTTGGAGTTGGATAACAGATATATTATTCAACACACGCAAAAATATAAGTTCACTTCCGATGCAGTTTTGCTTGCTAACTTTGCAAAAATAAAAAACAACAGCATTGTTACAGATTTATGCAGTGGCAGTGGAATTGTTGGCATTTTGTGTGCTTTAAAAAATAAACCTAAAAAGGTTTATATGGTGGAAATGCAACCATATTTGGCAGAAATGAGCCAAAGAAGTGTTAACTTAAACCAACTTAAAAACATTGAAGTTATTAACAAAAAAATTCAGGAATTAACAGAAATTGAAGCGGGCAGTTGCGATGTTGTAACAGTTAATCCGCCATATAAAAAAGCAGGCAATGGCCAAAAAAACTTAACCACAGAAGTTGCACTTGCAAGGCACGAAGTTGCCCTTAACTTAACAGATGTTGTTAAATGTGCATCAAAACTTTTAAAGTTTGGCGGAAAACTTTTTATGGTGCACGATGCAAACAGAGTTGTTGAAATTGTTTGCGAACTTGCAAAACACGGTTTGGAAACAAAACAATTATTGTTCACACAAAGCCATGTTAACACAAAAGCAAATCTTGTGCTTATTCAAGCCACAAAGGGCGGAAAACACGGTGTTGAAGTTTTGCCCGTGCTTATAACAAACAATCCCGACGGAACTTATAACCATAATTTATTAAAATATATTAAGTAAATTAAAGCCACTTTTAAAGTGGCATTATTTTAAGGAGTTAAAATGAAAGGAACTTTATATTTTGTTGCAACGCCAATTGGCAATCTTAAAGATATAACTTACAGGGCAGTTGAAACGCTTAACATGGTTGATGCAATTTTGTGCGAAGATACAAGGCACAGCATGGTTTTGTTAAATGCACTTAACATAGCAAAACCGCTTTATGCTTTTCACAAATTTAACTATGCCAAAACAATTCCAACATATGTTGAAATGCTTAACAGCGGAAAAAACTTGGCACTTATAAGCGATGCTGGAATGCCTGCAATAAGCGATCCGGGTGCTGAAATTGTTTCTGCTTTAATTGAAAACCAAATTCCTTACACAATAATTCCGGGTGCAAGCGCAGGTTTAAGTGCGTTAGTGCTAAGTGGGCAAAACACACAAAATTTTTGCTTTCTTGGATTTTTGCCCGAAAAGAAAATTGAAGATTTTTTAAACCCATATGTTAATTTGCCAGCAACCCTTATTTTTTACAGTGCTGTTCACGATGTTAATAAAGATATTTCAACCCTGTTTAAACACTTAGGAAACCGAAAATTAACAGTGGTTAGGGAATTAACCAAAAAGTTTGAACAAGTAACGCACACCACCTTGCAACAAGGTTATAACGGCGAACTTAAAGGCGAATTTGTGCTTGTTGTTGAAGGCAACAAAACACAAAACTCTGCACTTAACCAACTTTCTGTTGAAGAACATTTTAACTTCTATTTAAACCTTGGAAACGACAGAAAGGAAGCAATGAAACTTGTTGCAAAAGATAGGGGTGTTGCAAAAAACGAAATCTATAAAGCCCTTATAAAAAAATAAAAAGTTGCATTTGCAACTTTTTTTGTTACATAAATTTACATAATAAACACGCAACAACAGCACCAAAAAGCATTGAAATTATGGAAACAGGAACGGTGTATAAAAGTTTTTTTGTTTTGCTTTTTGCAAAAAAAACCGTTGTAACATAAAATGTTGTTTCACTGCTTGCCATAATGCAACTTGCACATCTGCCAATGTAACTGTCAGCACCAAAATCGGCAAAAATTTGTTCCAAAACCGCCAAACTTCCACTTCCGCTTAATGGCTTAAAAAGAACTAAATGGCACAACTCTTTTGGAATACCCAATAACGAAAATAAAGGGCTTAAAAGTTTTGCAATCCAGGTTAAAACCCCCGAAACAGAAAGCAATTCAATAACAATAAAAATTGCAACAATGTTTGGCAAAATTGAAAAAGTTAAATCAATGCTGGAATATGCACCCGCTGTGAATGAGTTATAACAATTTGTTTTTTTAATTGTGGCATAAATAATTATTAAAACAACAAGAATGGGAACAATGTAAGCACTCATTTTTTTGCACCTTTAAAAATTTTTGAACACAATTTAACCAGCACAATGCCACAAATTGTGCTTGCAAGGGTGGAAATAAGTGCAGGCAAAATAATGCTTTCCGGAAAAACACTTCCTGCACTTGTTCTTAGCGAAAGAATGGTGGTGGGAACAATTTCAAGGCTGGTTGTGTTAAGCACAATGAACATAATTGTGTTTGTGTTTGCTTTTAATTCGTTTTTTGAAAGCCGTTCAACTGCATTAATTCCACTTGGAGTGCAGGCATTGCCCAACCCCAAAATGTTTGCTGTTAAGTTAAGCGTAACAAATTCTTTGGTAACGGGGTCTAGTTGTCCAAAAAGCAAAGTTGTTAAAGGGTTAAGCAGTTTTGTGCATTTTTTAAGCAAACCGCAATCGCTTATTATTTGCATAATGCCCAACCAAAATGCATAAATGCCACAAAGCGAAATTGAAAGTGATATTGCCTTTACTGTTGCCGATGAAATTGCAGGCAAAAAGGCGCTGGGGTTAACAATAACCAGCACCAAACTTGAAATCACCAACAAAACAACCCAAACAATGTTCATAACATATTTTATGAAGTTTTAAAAATAGTTATGCTTTGCAAGTTTTTAAAAGTTGTGCTATACTTATTTGAAAAAAACAAGGAAAGAAAAAATGATTATTGATGTTCATGCACATTTGCACGATGAAAAATTTAATGAAGAACGAAACAATATTTTAAATAATTTGCATTCAGATAATGTTGAAAAAGTTATTAATGCTGGTTGCGATTTTGAAACTTGCAAACAGGTTATGGAACTTTGTGAAAAAAATTCAAATTGTTATGCTGTTGTTGGAATGCACCCAGAATATTGTGAAAAATACAGCCAAGAGTTTGAAAACTTACTTGTTGAACTTTGCAAGCATAAAAAGGTTGTTGGAATTGGTGAAATTGGTTTGGATTATTTTTGGCGAACCGATAACAAAGAACAACAAAAGCAAGTTTTTGTTTCACAAATTAAACTTGCACATAAACTTGAATTGCCAATTGTTGTGCATATCCGCGATGCATATGGCGATGCACTTGAAATTTTTAAACAATATCAGCAATATTTAACTCACGGTGTTTGCTTGCATTGTTTCAGCGGTTCGCCCGAGTTTTATAGGGAAATTGAAAAAATGGGATTTTATGTTTCAATTGGTGGAACAGTTACCTTTAAAAACAATGTGAAAACAATTGAAGTTGTTAAAATTTTAAACAAGCAAAAATTCATGTTGGAAACCGATTGCCCATACCTTGCACCAGTGCCACACAGGGGCGAACTTAATCAGCCAAAATATATTTATCACACTGCTTGCAAGTTTGCAGATATTTGGAAAATAAGCCCACAAGATGTAATTATGCTTGCAACAAAAAACAGTTATAACTTTTTTAAAAAACTAGGAAATTAAAATATGAACATAAAAGAAGAATTAAGTCAGTATGGTTTTAAGTTTAACAAAAACTTTGGGCAAAACTTTATAACCGATTTAAACTTGCTTAATGCAATTTGTGCCGATGCAGAAGTAACACAAACAAGCGAAGTTTTGGAAATTGGAACAGGTGCAGGCACATTAACCCAAGCACTTTCAAACCACGCCAAAAAGGTTATAAGTTTTGAAATTGATAAAAACTTAAAAGAATATTTGTTAAATAAGTTTGAAAACATAAATAATGTTGAAATTGTTTTTCAAGATTTTTTGAAAGCAGACTTAAACCAAGTTAAAAACAAATTTTGTTCACCAGTTAAGGTTGTTGCAAATTTGCCATATTATATAACCACACCGCTTATTTTTGCACTTATTCAAAGTCCAATTGAGATTGAAAGCCTAACCCTTATGGTGCAAAAAGAAGTTGCTGAACGCATTGTTGCAAGCGAAGGCACAAAAGAATATGGTGCATTAAGTGTTTCATTGCAAGCAATAAGCAATGCAAAAATAACACGCATTGTTCCACGAAACCTATTCACACCAGCACCCGATGTGGATAGTGCAATAATAAACCTTAAACTTAACAACAAACATAACATTAAAAATTTAAACAAGTTCAATCAAACAGTTAAAGCATGCTTTTTTAACCGCCGAAAAACTTTAATAAACAATTTAAGTGCTTGCTTTAATTTGCCAAAACAAGTTGTTACTGAAAAAATTAAACAACTTGGTTTAACCGAAAATATAAGGGGCGAACAACTTTCTGTTGAACAAATAATTAAACTTAGCGAAATAATTTAAAACCAACATTTTATGAAAAATTTTCTTATAAAAGTTGCAAAATATAACAAATTGCAACTTTTTTTGTTAATTTAAGTTAAATCTTTTAAAGTTTAAGAATATATACTTAAAACATATAAAAGGAAATTTAAAAATGTTTAATTTTAAAAAGAACATAATTCTTTCAAGCGTTAACAAACAAAACTCGAACATTAAAGGTGTTTTCACCATTGAAAAAAATAATGGCGAATGTTTTGGAATTTTAAGAATATATAACTTAACAAATTTAGGAAATAATTATTGCCTTGGAATTCTTGTTAATGGTGTGCCACTTCAAAAAACAGCATTAAGTTCAAAAGTGGTTTTTTGCAAAGTTGAATTGCCATTGTCTATTGAATTAACTTCAAAAGTTTCGGTTGTTGTGGTTGAAAATATAAATGGCGAATTTGTTCCACTTGTGTTTGGCTCAACTGAAAACGAAACATATAACAATTGCCATAACTTTTTTCCAACACAAAACATAACAACGCAAATTGAAAATGAAATTAAACAGCAATTGCCTGAACTTGAAGAAGTTAAAAACCCAATTAATCAAACAGAAATTTCATTGCAGGCACTTAACACACTTAGTTTAAAAACAACCGAAGAAAAACCAAGTTGTGAAAATTGCATTTATAAACAAAATTTCTATAACCAAGAATGCACCAGTTGTTTAACTGAAACCGAGTTAAATTGTGTTAAACCAGAAATGTCTGAACCCAAAAAAGAAAGTTACGAAATGAAAAGTTTTTATGAAATTGTTGCGCCTAAACTTGATGAGATTTTTGAAACAAATCCACCTTGCGAAGAACTTAGCAATTTGGTGCCTTGCTCGAAATGGGCAACAATTGTTGTAAGCGAAAGTGAAAAATATTATATTGGCATAATTTATGAAAACTTGCAGGTTAAATATATTGCGTATGCGGTTGATGGCATATATTCAAAAACACCACCAACACAACTGGAACAAAATGCACAATGGTTGCCAGCAAACAGTTTGTTTCCTGAAAAAGATGGTTATTGGCTGATGTTTCAAAATGCTGAAACAGGAGAATAAGTTTTATAATTTTTGTTTTTTCTTAATTCCTTAAATATGTATTTATTCTTAAATAATTGACTATTATAATTTAAAATGTTATATTAAATATTGCAATTATCTTAATATTTTATCAGGAGAATTTATATGTTTAAGAAATTATTTAAAATTTCAGCGCTTATTGTTTGTGTGGCATGCTCGCTTTTTGTTTTTGCGGGTTGCAACAGTGGGCTTAAAGGTGGCCCTGCGCTTAACGATTATGTTTATGGCAATGGTGGGCTTGCTGTTGTTAAGGGCGATTATGTTTATTATGTTAATGGATATAAAAGTTATTCAAGCATAACAAGTGCCAACGATAACAAACAAGGCTCTGTTAAATATTCTTCAATTTACAGAACAAAACTTGAAAATGGCAAACTTGCTTACACTTATAATGAACTTGACACTGAACAAAAATATTCACATACTTTAACAAAAACTGAACAAGTTGTTTCAAAAGTTGCTGGGCATGAAAGTGCAGGCATTTATATTTTCGATAATTATCTTTATTACAGTTCACCAAACACCGATAAAGATAACTCTGGAACAGTTAAAAACGAATATCTTGATTTTTACAGATGCAAACTTGATGGAACTGGCAACACTCATTTATTCAAAACCCAAGCATACAGTTCAAATCAATCTTACACATTTTCAAAAATTGGAAACACTGTTTATTTAATTTGCTATGATGGAACAAACCTTAACATTGTTAACACTGCAAACAAATCAAAAAACAAAGTTTCAGATGCAGTAACAAGTGTTGCATTTAACAAACAAACAAACTATTTTGCAACTTCACACTCAGTTTCTGAAATGGAAAAAGAAGTTTATTATGTTTGTGCAAACGAAGATAAAAAAGCAAGCGGAAATGTTCTTGCAAAAGTTAACATTCAAACTGGCGATAAAACAACAATAGATAGTTCTAACTCTAACACTTACACTCTTCACGGAATGGGCAACGATAGGGTTGTTTACTCTAAAAAAAGCAGTTTAAACAACGGTTCAAACGAAGTGCTTTATGCTTATAATGGCACAACTGAAACAGAACTTTATTCAAATCTTTTTGACAGCATTGTGGTTATTGATAACAACTCAACTGCATTTGAAGGTTTTATTGGTGCAACAGATAAAGCACTATATCACATTTCTGCAAGCGGAAATGCTGTTCAATTGTTAAGCGAAAAAGTAACAGTTCTTTCAGTTGTTAACAATTGTGTTTATTTCTTAAATGAAGATAGCGAAATTATTAAAATTGAAATTTCAAACCCACAATCACAAATAATTGTTTCTGGCGAAGTGGAAGTTGATACAACCAACACAAAATATATGTCAGTTGCATCAAGTTATGCATTTTTCTTCACTTCATATGAAAGTGATAACGGAACAAGTTACTATTTAAATATGGTTAACACTTATGCAAGCGATAACAATGTTTGTGCACCTTCATTCATTGGCTTATTTAAAGCAGAAGATAAACCAACCGAAACTTACGATGAAGAATAGATTTTAAAATTGAATTTAAAATGCTGAATTTATTGATTTAAGTTCGGCATTTTTTTTGTTGTTAAAATGCAAAAATCTAAGGTTTTATCTAAGGTGTGCGACATAATTCGACTTTTATAAACAAACTTCCTAAAATTTATGGATTTTGATAAATTATTCTTCAAAATTTTTTGTTGTTTAAGCAATTTTTGTGTGATATTATCAAATTAACTTAAAAAAGTTCAAAAAAAATAGGAGAAAAAAACTTATGCAAAACATTAAAATTTTAATTGTTGATGATAACAATCAATCAAGGGAAACATTGGAAAAACATTTTTCAAAACTTGAAAATTTCACAGTTGTTGGTGCTGTGGGAAATGCAAACAAGGCACTGGAAATTGTTAAATCGGGCGTTGATGCAATTTTAACAGATATTGTTCTTTCAGGCATTGATGGGTTTGGTTTTATGGAAAAAATTAACGCACTTAATCTTTCAGTTAAACCAAAAATAATGGTGCTTAGTGAACTTATGCAAGATGGTTTTGTTCAAAAAGCAATTGGCTTAGGTGCAAGTTATTATATGGCAAAACCATATGAAGTGGAACTTGTTGCAAAACGCATTGAAGAAATGTTTGAACTTAATGCAAACAAAAAAGAAGTTTCAAATGTTAAAAGGGTGTTTAACCGTGCACTTGAAGAAAAAATAACCAACATTTTTATAACCGTTGGAATTCCTGCACATATTAAAGGTTATCAGTTTTTGCGTGAAGCCATTAAAATGGCAATCGACAGCCCTGAAATTATTAACTCAATAACCAAAAAACTTTATCCAAACATTGCCTTGCGTTACGACACAACCCCTTCAAAAGTTGAAAGGGCAATAAGGCATGCAATTGAAGTTGCTTGGAACAGGGGCAAAATTGAAAACATAAATTCATTATTTGGTGTTAAAGTTTATTCAAACAACGAAAAACCAACCAATGGCGAATTTATTGCACTTGTTGCAGATAAAATGCTTATTGAAGGTGCATAAAATTTTTAAAAAACATTAAAATTTAGTGGACTTTTATTGTTAATGCTTATATACTATTGCTAGCAAATTTAACTTTGTGAATAAATTAAGTTTGTTTGCATATTAATTAACAATAGGAGATAATTTTTAAACCATGAGAACCCCAACTTATATAAGATGCCCAAGATGCGAACTTAACTATATTGTTAAAAGGGATAAATATTGTGAAGTTTGCAAACAAGAAATGAAAATTTCTTCTGCTAACACTTTTGACCTAGATGAAGAAGCAGAAATGGAAATTTGCCCAATTTGCAAGGCAAACTATATTCAAGAAGATGAAATAATGTGTGCAAGTTGCGCAAAAGAAAAGGCATTGGAAGATGGCTTATATAACGATAATGATAACGATTCACATTGGACTGATTATTTGGAAGATGATAACGATTCAATTTTGGATAACGAAGAACTTGGTGAAATGGTTAGCATAACTGACGGCGAAGATGATGATGAAGGCGTTGATGACGATGATGACGATGATGATTTTGACCTTGACGACCTTGATGACGATGATTTTGACGATGACGATGATGATTTTGATGATGAAGACGATGATTAATTTTTAAATCTTTGTTAATTTTAAACTTATGGCGCAACAATTAAGTTGCGTTTTTTTGTTTAAATTTTAAAAGTTATGTCTAAAATTAAAACAGGGAAGGTGTTTATGAGAAAATTAAATATGAGCCTTGAAGAAGTTAAGCAAAGCATTATGTTGCTTAAAGGCAAAACGGTTAAAATGGAAATTAATAAAGGCAGAAAAAAAATTTCGTTTTTCAGCGGAGTTATTGAAAATGTTTATCCATCGCTTTTCACGGTGAAATTTTGCGAAGGCGATGAACTTAGCATTGAAAAAAACTCGTTCAGTTATTTCGATGTTATGTGTGGCGATGTGAAAATAACAGATTTGCTTAGTTAAAAATGAACCTTAATTGGTTCTTTTTTGTTTAATGCGTTCATAGAATATTCATAGATTAATTTAAAGGAGTTAATTTATGAGTTTTGAAGCAAATTATGGCACACTAACCGCAGGGTTAAGAAAAACACTTTCACCAGTGCAAGTTACAAACGAAACAGTTTTAAGGGCAGATGGCGTTGAAATTGGCAAAGTGCTAAGCATTAACGCAACCCCAATTATTGTAAGCACCAACACAGACAGAAACTCTGTTAGAGTTAATGGTGTTATTGAATATTCTGCCATTTACGAAAAAATTGATGGAATGAAAGAAAATGTAACACAAACCGCAGATTTTTCAACTTCAATTGCGGTTGAAGGCTTAACCGATCAAGCAAATGTTTGCCTTAACGCAATGCTTGTTGATGTTGCTGTTAAAGAAACAACTGGCGAACGAATAACCGTTAACAGCCTTATTGAAGTTAATGGCTATGCAGTTGTTAACAGCGAAGTTAAATATTTAAACAATGCAACAGGCGATGTTTTTTATCAAACAGAACAACTTTCATATTCGCAACTTAAAACAAAAATTAACGCAAACTATTTGGCAACACAAGAAATTGATGTAAGCGAACTTCCGCTAAGATTGTTGCATTTAAGTGCAACACCGCTTGTTAACAGTGTTATAACAGCACAGGGCTATGTAACAGTTTCAGGTGTTGTTACTTACAGCATTTGCTATGAATATGCAAAAGATGATGCCACTGATGTTAAAGAAATTGCAAACACATTTAATTTCAGATATGAAATTGATTGCCCAGATTGCACAGCAACCGATGTTGCATTTGTAACCGCAAAAGCAATGAGAGATGGTGTTAATGCCGAAATTGATTCGCAAGAAAATGTTACAACAATTAAACTTAACTTAAACTTTAACCTTTGTGGCGAAGTGTGCAGTGAAAATCAAGCACAAGTTGTTTCAGATATTTTCAGTTTATCGCAAAAACTTCAACTTTCATATGCAAGTTTTGCCTACACAAAAAGTTTAGGCACACAAAGTTATAACGAAAAAATATTTGGTGTTACCGAAATAAGCGAAGAAAGTGCAAGAATAGATAAAATTTTGTGCGTGTTGGATAGCAACGCAGTTGTTACAAAAGCATTCTGTGATGAATATAACTTAAACATTGAAGGCATTGCCTACACAACTGTTGTTTATTTGAATGCAGAAGAAAGTGTTGAAAGCAAAATGCAAATTGAAATTCCGTTTGCAAGCAGCATGCCTGTTGAAAACATGGCAAAAAATTGCCAAGTGCAAGTTAACAGTTTGCTAACAGATGTTATTGCAAGAATTCGCAGGGGCAGGGAAATTGAAATTGATGCAAACTTAATGGTGTTTGCAAACTTCTATGAAACACAAGTTGGTGCTGTTGTTACATCAGTTACTGCAACGGAAGATAGGGTTTGCAACAAAAACGCATTAAGCATTTACATTGCAAAGGATAACGATTCCGCTTGGACAATTGCCAAAAAAATGTGCATAAATCCTGCCGAAGTTGTTTCGCAAAACCCAAAACTTGCCGAAGGTGTTAATAAGGGCGATAAAGTGGTTATTTACCGCAAACATAGTTAATGATTAAATTGTTATATTATATAAAACACAAGTTAATGCTTGTGTTTTTGTTTTTTTAAAAAAATTCACTATTGACATTAAGCCTTATGCGTGTTAAAATTTATTCAGTAAAGGGGACACAATATGAAAAAATTTAACTTAGTAAAAAAACTTATTGCATCTGGATTTGCGCTTTCAGCAGTTATGGGTTCAGTTTCATGCAGTAATGAAAATCAAAATTCAATTCCACAAACAGAAACAGTTGTGGGTGATAAGGGTTATTTCTTTTTGGTTGAAGTTAATGGAAAAACTTGGCTTATTGAGGCAGAAAAATATCAATGGTTAAGTTATAAAGACACAATGCAATTCACAACAAAAGATGGAAAGTTTTTAACATTCACTGATTTTGTTCTTCTTGAAGAAAAACCAGCAGAATTCTTTTACGATTTTGAATATGGCGTTGATGGAACATTCACAAAACCACCTGTTGAACAAGAAATGGGCGACTAACTTTAAACAAACAAAGAACCTTAGCGGGTTCTTTTTTTGTTATGTAGCCATGTTTAAAAATTATAAATGTGGCAATTATTAAAGCAAGGGAGTTTTTTATGAACAAATTTTTTGTTGTGGCTTTAATTGTTATAAGTGGAATTGGTTATTTTATGTTTGCAGGCAACACAAATCAAAGTGCAAACAGCGATTATTTACGCATACATATTCGTGCAAACTCGAATTTGTTTATTGACCAAGATATTAAGTATGAAATTAAAGATGAAATTGTTAAAACTCTTTATTCAATTGTTGCGTGTTCAAACACAAAAGCAGAGTTAATGCAAAACATTGAAAAAAATAAAGGGTTGTTAACACAAGTTGCAAATAACTGCCTACATAAAGCAAATTTTGCCTACACAGCCAAAGTAAGCCTTAAACAAGAATATTTTCCAACAAGGGTTTATAACAGTGATTTAACGCTTGAAAGCGGGGTTTACGATGCACTTATTGTGGAACTGGGCGAAGCAAAAGGCGATAACTGGTGGTGTGTTATTTATCCGCCACTATGCTTTATGAATGTTAACTATAATGGTTCGCAAAGCGTAACCTTTAAATCACGAATTAAAGAAATGATTGAAAAATTTTTTAACTAAGAAAGGATTTTTATTATGAAAAAAAACATTGCAAAGTTAATAACTTCAATAAGTTTGGTGGTTGTGCTGTCTGTTTTTGGTATGGTGCTTTTTAACATTAACTACACAAACACCGAAGATAATTCAATTTTCACCGCAACATTAACCACCGAGCAAACCAGAAAGGTTCAAGCAAGATTGCAATATTTGGGCTATTTTAAGCACGAAGTTACTGGTTACTATGGCCCAATAACCCGCAACGCTGTTGCAAACTATCAGCAAGATAACGGCAGAACCCCAACTGGTGAAGCTGATGGCTGGGTGCTAAGAATGCTGGGTGTGCAAAGTGTTGCCACAACAACCAACAGCGATTTATATTTGCTTGCAAAAGCGGTGTATGCCGAAGCAAGGGGTGAAAGTTACACAGGTCAAGTTGCGGTGGCGGCTGTTATTTTAAACAGGGTGGAAAGTTCACAATTTCCAAACACAATTTCAGGGGTTATTTATCAACCTTGGGCATTCACCGCCGTTAACGATGGGCAAATTAACTTAACACCAAATCAAACAGCAATAAATGCTGCCCGTGATGCCATGAATGGCTGGGACCCAACTTATGGTTGCATATATTATTTTAATCCAAGAACAGCCACAAGCAAGTGGATATGGTCAAGGCCACAAGCGGTAACCATTGGAAATCATATTTTTTGTTATTAGGGGTGAAAAATGAAAAATAAATATTTTAAACAACACTTAAAGTTCATAATTCCAATTGTTGTGCTAAGCATTGCAACTGTTGGTTTGGCAATTTGGGGAGTTACTGAAAAAACTTTGGCAGTAACATATTCCAATCACCTTGAAAACCAATATGAAAAATCGTTCTATCAAGCCGTTGATGGCATGGACGATGTTGAAGCAAACCTTTCAAAAGTTATTGTTTCGCTGGATAGCGATGCAAGGCAAAACATGTTAAGTGAAATATATCTTGCTTGCACCAGTGTGCAGGGCGACCTTGCCAGTTTGCCAATTGAACATTCGTCCATTGAAAGCACGCTTAACTTTGTTAATACATTAGGTGGCTATTGCTATGCCATGAAAAACAAACTTTATTATGGCGAAACACTAACCAGTGAAGAAAATGCCCAACTTGAAGAATTCTATGCCACTTCACAACAATTAAAGGTGGAACTTAACAATCTTGCACTTAAAGTGTTGGGCGATTACAGAATTATTGATAACATTGATATAAACAACAAAGAAGTAAGTTATTTTTCAGAAGAATGGGTAAATTCCAGCAAGTTAACATCGTCTGTGCCATCGCTTATTTACGATGGACCATTTTCAGATGCGGTGTTAAATAAACAAATTGTGGGGCTTCCGGAAACAGAAGTTTCAAAAGAAGTTGCAAGTGAAATTATTTTTGGCACAATTGGAAAAGTTTTCACCATTGCCGATATTAAATATGAAAACACAACAGAAGGCAAATTCACAACTTATAACTTCACTGTAACTGTGGAAAACAACAAAAAATATAATGTGCAAATTTGCAAGCGTGGTGGTTTTATTTTATCCATTGACGAAACAAATCCAACAGTTGCAAACAGCGATTATGGAAAATCAAATGCAGAAATTATGCTTATTGCACAAGAATTTTGCTTTAACATTGGGTTCGATACTGTTGTGCCGGTTTATGTTACCGATATGGGAAACTATGCATTTATAAACCTTGTGCCAAAAATTGAAAATTGCTATGTTTACCCAGATATGGTTAAGGTTAAAATTGAAAAAACAACAGGTGTTGTTTGTGGTTTCGATGCTGTTAGTTATGCATATAACCACCAAGAACGAACAAACTTAAATGCAACGCTTGGTGCAACAGAAGCCCTTAAAAAAGTTAATTCAAGCATGGAAATTTTTTCAACAAAACTTTGCTTAATTCCAATGGAATTTGGTGGAGAAGTGCTTTGTTACGAGTTCTATGGAGCAATGCAGGGCAACGAATATTATGTTTATATTAACGCAAACACTGGCAAACAAGAAAACATTTTAAGGGTTGTTTCAACCAGTGAAGGCGATTTAACTGTTTAATTAAAAAACAACACACTTTTTAAGTTTAACACTTATCCAAGTGTGTTTTTTAAAATATTTACAATATTTTTTAAAAAATTGACAATTTTTGATAATTATGTTATATATATTTTGAAAATTTAAAAAAGGAGTTGGTGATTTTATGAACGAAATGTTGGAACAAACCTTGTTGAATATGGGCATTTATGAACTAAGAAATTATGCCCGCGAAGTTGGTGTAACATCACCAACAACACTTAAAAGGCAACAACTTATTGATGCAATTATTGCAATTAAAACAGGCACTGTTAAGCCAGTTAAAGGTTTAACAAGGGGCAGAAAACCAAAAAATAAAGAAAAGGTTAATCTTAATAAATTTATTCCACCAGAACTTGTGCCATACGATATGTCAAACAATTTTGCAACTTTCCAAGTTGCTTCGCCTGCAACTGCTTTTGAAAAAAATTCATATTTCGGAAGTGGATTTGGTGTTTTGTTAACAGGTGAACTTGAACAAGGCGAAAATGGCAATTTTGTTATGTATAGCCAAAATTATGA
>JAZUCT010000010.1:0-15493 GCA_045639255.1 Clostridia bacterium | reverse complement strand
AAAAGCCACGTCAAATGACGTGGCTTTTGGTACACCATCGGGGGCTCGAACCCCGGACACCCTGATTAAGAGTCAGGTGCTCTACCAGCTGAGCTAATGATCCAAATTTTTGAAACAAATGTATTTTATCACAATTTCAGTGCTAAAACAAGTATTTTCTAACATTTAATTGTCAAATATTTTTATAAATGCTATAATATTTGTTAGGAGTAGTTATGGGCAATAAAATTATTATTCAAGAAAACAAAAATGTAAACACAAAAAGGCAAAAGATATTAATTATTGCAGGCGTTGTTGCAAGCATAGCTGTTATAGTTTCAGCATTGTTGTTTTTAACAAAAATAGTTCCCGAAAACATAATTTTGCATATTTTATATCCAAGTTTAGCATTAAATATTTTGCTTAATGGGTTTGTTATGTTAGGTTATGGAAGAAAGAAAACTGCAATCTTTGATTTTGTTATTGTTGGTTTAATCATTGTGTTCTATATTTTATCAGTAATTATCTAATGTGCTTAATGCACATTTTTTGTTGCTATTTTAAAAAAATATTCATACATATGAACTATGGAAAACAGCATTAAATTTATATTTTTAAAACAAAATCTTATATCAAATTTTAACAGCATAAAACAGCAAGTTAAAAAGGCAAAAATATGTGCAGTTGTTAAAGCAAATGCATATGGGGTTGGTGTTAAGGAAACGGTTAAAGCACTTAGTGGAAAATGTGATTTTTTTGCAGTAAGCAATTGTGTTGAAGCACACGAAGTTAGAAAGATTGATTCAAAAACACCAATTCTTGTGCTTATGCCTGTAAAGCAAAGTGAACTTAAATTTTGCGAACAAAACAACATAAGCATAACAATTCAAAACAGCCATGAATTATTAAACCTTGCAAAACAAAACCTAAAAATTAATGTTCATATAAAAATTAACACAGGTCTTAACAGGTTTGGCGAAACTTCCACAAAAGATTTTTTAATAATTCAAGAAATCTTTGCAAACTACCCAAATCTTAATTTTGAAGGTATTTTCACCCACTTTGCATGCTCTGATAGGGAAGATGAAACCTATTTTAATATGCAGTTTGAAATATTTAAAAAATACCTTGATTTAATATATCCAGAATTTAAACCAATAAGGCATTGTTGCAACACCGCAGCGGCTTTAAAGGGCGGAGAAAAACTGTTGGATATGGTGCGAATTGGCAAAGGGCTTTATGGTTTTAATCCCATTCAAAAAATCAGCGATATAACACTAAAACCTGTTATTGAAGTTCACACACGAATATTAAATATATTTAATATTTCAAAAGGTGAATATGTTGGATATAACACAAACTTTAAAGCGCCAAAAGATATGAAAATTGCAACCATTCAAATTGGTTTTGCCGATGGCTATAAAAGGTGTTATTCAAACAAAGCAAAGGTTATAATTAACAACACATATTGCAATATTGTTGGCAATGTTTGCATGGATTCATGCATGGTTGATGTAAGCAAAGTTAAAAACTTAAAATTAACAAGCAAAGTTATTGTTTTGGGTAAAGGCAAAAATTATGAAATTTCAGCAAAAGAGCTTGCTGAACTTGCAAACACAACAATTTACGAAATTCTTTGCACAATAAACACAAAAAGAATTAAATATATATCTAAATAATATTAAATTAATAATTGACAAATTTTTTAACTTGTGCTATATTTTTTGTTAGCCGCATAGGATGGGTTCAAAAAGTCTTGCAAAAGCACCTAAAAATAACTAGCGAGTTTCTAAAACAGGAGGATGTTTAAAATGTACGCAATCGTAACAACTGGCGGAAAGCAATATAAAGCTGAAGTTAATAGATATATTGATGTTGAACTTCTTTCAAACGAAGTTGGCTCAACTGTTAATCTTGAAGTTCTTATGCTTGTGGATGGCGAAACTGTTGTTGCTGGAAAAGAAGCACAATCAGTTAAATGTGAAGCAGAAGTGCTTGCACACGGAAAAGGTGAAAAACTTACTATTTTTAGATACAAACCTAAAAAAAGAACAAGAAGAAAACAAGGTCACCGTCAACCATTCACTCGTTTAAAAATTGTTTCAATTTCAAAATAAGAAGTGATAAATTAACATGACAAAAATAATAATTGAAAAATCAAACAACCAAATAACAAGTGTTGAATGCAGTGGTCACACAGGCTATGCAGAAATGGGGCAAGATATTTTATGTGCATCAATTTCAAGCATGGTTCAAGGTTGTGCACTTGGCTTGTTAAAGGTGGCAGAAATTAAAAATCTGCAAATTAAAAAAAATGATAGCGATGGTTATTATAAAATTTCAATTCCTTCAAAAATTTCAAAAACACAAAAAGAAAAAGCAAATGTTTTGCTAAACACATTGCAATTGTGTCTTGAAGATTTTGCAAGGGGTTATCCTAAATATATTAACATGGAGGTAAAGATAAATGATGTTTATTAACATTCAACTCTTTGCACACCATAAAGGTGGCGGTTCAACCAGCAATGGCAGAGATTCTAATGCACAACGCCTTGGTGTAAAAAGGGCAGATGGTCAATTTGTTAAAGCAGGAAATATTTTAGTTCGTCAACGCGGAACAGCAACATATGCTGGCAAAAATGTTGGCACTGGTAAAGATTACACACTTTTTGCTCTTATCGATGGCACTGTTAAATTTGAAAAGAGAGCAGGAAAAAAAGTTGTTTCTGTATATCCTGTAGAAGCATAATTCAAGGAACTTTTAAGTTCCTTTTTTGTTTGATTGCAAAACAAAAAATATTGTTGTATAATATGGTATGAACTATAATATTAAGAATAATTTTCTTATAATAAATGATTTTTCACAGTTTAACATAACTCATATTCTTGAATGTGGGCAGTTTTTCAGATATAAAAAAATTTTTGATGGCTATGAAATTTATTCATTAAATCAAAAAGCAGTTGTTAAAATTTATGAAAATAAATATGAAATTGAGTGTTCAAATGTTGAATATTTCAAAAACTTTTTCGATTTGGAAACAAACTATAACGAAATAAAACAAAAGTTAAAATCAAACATAGATTTTTTAAATAACGCAATTGATTATGGCTATGGAATTCGAATTTTAAAACAAGATATTTTTGAAATGTTTGTTACATTCATAATTTCAGCAAATAACAACATTAAACGAATTCAAAATTCTGTTGAAAAAATTTGTGAAATGTTTGGAACAAAAATGAATGGTTACCATACATTTCCAACATATAAACAGTTATTAAAAGCAACTGTTAAAGATTTTAAAGATTGTGGCTTGGGTTACAGGGCAGAACAACTTTTTAAAGCATTAAGGCAAATTAACAATAACACTCTTCAATCATATGCACAATTACCTACAAATGAATTAACAAATAAATTGCAACAGTTTTCTGGCGTTGGTCCAAAAGTGGCAGATTGCATAATGCTTTTTGGTTATGGCAGGCAAGATGTTTTTCCGGTGGATACTTGGATAGAAAAAGCATATAACAGTTTTAACAGTGAAAAATTATCCAACAGAATTCTAATAAGAAAAAAATTGGTTTCCAGATTCGAAAACTTATCAGGCTATATGCAACAATACTTATTTTTTTATAAAAGGTCAATAAAGTAATCAAGGATATGAAAAATCATATCCTTTTTTAAAAGCATAAAATATAATATAAAATTAAAATTGCATATTGCAAAACGCCAAATCTTGTGATATAATATCAAAAAAGTTGGAGATTTTGTTATATGTGGAATGAAATAGTAACGCTTTTTACCGCAATGGAACCTATTCCTGCAATTCTTTTAACCGTGGGCATAGTGTTTTGCATAATTGAAATGTTTATTCCCGGAGTTGGATTTTTCGGCATTTCTGGTGCGATTTCAATTCTTGCAGGAATTATTTTAAGATTTATTCGCAATTTCAATTTAACGCAATTATTTGTGTTAGTTCTTATAATTTGCACAATATTTGCAATTGCAGGCTTAATTGTTGTTCGTTCTGCTAAAAAAGGTTTGTTAAGCAAATCACCACTTGTTAATAACAAAACAGCAGTGCCAGTTGATTTTGAAAACACAGAACTTGAAAAACTTGTTGGTTCAACTGGAACAGTAACCATTGAATGTAAACCATCAGGTAAAGCAGAAATCAATGGAAAAGAATATGAAGTTATTTCAAACGGCGAATATTTAATTGTTGGAAAACAAATTGAAGTTACTGAAATAAACGGAAATGTTCTTGTTGTAAAAAAATTGGATAATTAGGGAGAAAATTTATGAATTTATTATTAAGTAATGTTGCATTATACATAACTCTTGGAGTTATTGCAATAATAATTGCATTATTCTTTGGTCTTGTTCCAGTAAGAATGTGGTTTAGGGCGCTTATATCTGGTGCACACATTTCAATGCTAACACTTGTTGGAATGAAATTAAGAAAAATTAAACTTGATTTAATTGTTGATGCTTACATAATGGGCAAAAAAGCAGGTTTGAATATAACTGTTAACGAACTTGAAACACACTATCTTGCAGGTGGAAATGTAACAAGAGTTGTTAATGCATTAATTTCAGCACACAGTGCAAAAATAAAACTTTCCAGCCAAGATGCAAAGGCAATCGACCTTGCTGGTCGCGATGTATTAACCGCTGTTAAAGTAAGTGTAACCCCAACCGTTATTGAAACTGATTGGATTTCAGCAGTTGCAAAAGATGGAATTGAACTTAATGTTAAAGCAAGGGTAACAATTAAAGCAAATATTGACCGTCAAATTGGTGGTTCAGGCGAAAAAACAATTCTTGCCAGAGTTGGTGAAGGCATTGTTACCACAGTTGGTAATGCAGAAACACATCAAATGGTTCTTGAAAACCCAGACTTAATTTCAAAAACAGTGCTTGCAAAAGGCTTAGATAACGGAACAGCATTCCAAATTTTATCAATTGATATTGCAGATATCGATGTTGGCAGAAATATTGGTGCACAATTGCAAATTGATCAAGCAGAAGCAGATAAACGCATTGCACAAGCAAAAGCAGAAGAACGCAGATCAATTGCCGTTGCAACTGAACACGAAATGATTGCTAAAACACAAGAAATGAAAGCACAAGTTCTTGAAGCAGAAGCACTTATTCCAAAAGCCATGGCAGAAGCATTTAAAAATGGCAAACTTGGTGTTATGGATTATTATAAAATTCAAAATGTTGTTGCAGATACACGCATGAGAAATTCACTTGCTCAACCAAGCGAAGAAAAACATGTTCCTGAAACAAACTTCGATGTTGAAACACCAGATAATAATGATAATAAATAATGTTATAAAAGGAGAAACTGATAAATGGATATTTTCATAATTGTTATAGTTGCAATTATTGTTCTGTTTTTAGTTTTTCTTGTTTTAAACATAATGCATTCAAGCAATCAAACACCTAAAACTGAAAATAAGGTTGAAAACAAAAAAACAGTTGAAGAAACAAAAACTTCAACTTCTGCTAAGGAAATAAAACTATCAACACAGTTAACTTCAAGGCCAGATTTTTCAGACTTAATTCCTGAAAAAAAAGAAACCTTAACACCACAAAAAAACAAAAATAACTATGAAGAAATAAATGGTGGAAGGCTTAAAGTTATTAAGGAAAGTGAAGGTCTAAAAAAAGAAACTGACTTATATAAAAAGAAATCATCGAACAACAAAAACTTAGCAAAAGAAATAAAAGAACTAAGCCCTGAAATGAAAACAGTTATGTTTGGCAAAGTTCTTGATACAATCGATTAATTTAAAAACTCACATTGTTTGTGAGTTTTTTTGTTTATTTTTTAAAACAAATAATAAGTTTATAAGTTTTATTATTATTCTAACATTTGTTTTATCTTCATAAAATATTCAAAAGGGGAATATAAAATGTTCAGTTTAATAAACGAAGTAACTTCTGCTTTTTCAATAAAGGATATGAAAAATTCAGCACAATATAAAATAATAAATTTGGGTGGAAAATGTTTGTATGTGCAAGGCTATAAAAGTGTTGAAAAATTCAGTGATACAGCAATAAATTTGAAGTTAAAAAATGCTGTTATGTTCATAAAAGGTGAAAATTTTTCAGTAAAAGAACTTGATAGTTCTTCAATATATATCTTAGGCAAAGTAAAAAGCGTTGAGGTGGAATAATTGAAACTTAAAAATTATGCAGTTTTTGAAATTTCTGGTTTAAACTATGAAGCACTTTTAAATAAGTTAATTAAATATAACATTTCTACGATTGATATAAAGCGAACAACTGAAAACAAACTTATTTTAACCACTGAAAATAAAAATGTTAAAAAATTAATTGCAGTAACAAATGGCTCGTGCTATAATATAAAAAGAATTAAAAATTATGGGGCAAAAAGCACTTTTAACCACTTTTTAACGCATATCGGTGTGTTTGTGGCATTGGTTGTTTCAATTTTGCTTATGGTTGTTAATTCGCAATTTATTTCATCAGTTAACATAACAGGATTAAATAAAATTGAAAAATCAGCAATTCAAGAAGTGCTAAAACAAAATAAAGCAGGCGTGTTTTCTTCAATTAATTCAATTAACACATCTTCAATTGAAACAGCATTGTTAACAAAGTTTAAAGATTTAAGCATTGCTTCTGTTTGTGTTAAAGGCACAACTTTGCAGGTTAATGTTAAAGAAAGAATTTATGTTGATATTCTTGATGGTGATGCATATAACCTTATTGCACCAAACAATTGCATAATAACTGGCTTAACTGTTACGCAAGGCACAGCATTATATAAAGTGGGAGACAGCGTTAAGGCGGGCGATGTTATTGTTGCAGGTTATAAGTTAAACGAACAAGGCGAACAAGTTCCATTAAAAGCAGTTGCAAATGTTGAAGTTAATTGCTTTATATCATCAAAAGTGGAAGTTGGAAACACCAAAACAGAATTAAAGCGCACAGGAAATAAAGTTACAAAAAATTTTTATTATTTTAATAATAAAAAATTGTTTAACAATAACTTTAATTGCAAATTTCAATTTTTTGAAACAGAAGAAAAAACCACTTCAATGTTTAATCTTTTGCCATTTTATGTTAAAAGTGTAACATATTATGAATGTGAAACTGTTAATATTCCAGTCAATTTTGAAGAACAAAAAGAAACTTTAAAAAAACAATTGCAATATGAAACTTATGAAAAAATTGCAGAAACAGATGAAATTATTGCAGAAAATTTTTATATAACTGAAAAAAATAATTTTAATGTTATAATTTTCACATTAACACTTAAGAAAACATTAAAATAGGGAGATATTTATGAAAATAAATTTTATTTCAACTGAAATTGATAAAGAGTTAAAAAAGCAACTTCAAAAAGTATGCAAAACAACAATGAAATTGCTTAACCAAAACCACCATATTCTTGAAGTAAACTTAGTTTTTGTTTCAGCGCAAGAAATAAAACAAATTAACACTGAAAAAAGGCAAGTGGAAAGCGAAACTGATGTTTTAAGTTTTCCTAACCTTGAAAATGTTTTTAACGAAAGAATAACAAAAAAATCTTTTAAAGCAGACATAAATCCAGACACAAAAAAAGTGTTCCTTGGCGATATTGTTATTTGCCTTGAAGTTGCAAATAAACAAGCAGAAGAATATGGTCACAGCATTAACCGAGAAATTTGTTACTTAACAACTCATGGTTTGCTTCACTTAATGGGCTATGATCATATGGAAGATAACGAAAAAGTTATAATGCGCAATCTTGAAGAAGCGGTGTTATCAAAAAATAAACTTGCAAGGATTTAATTTATGGAAAGTTATAATATTGCAGAATTAATAAGCTATGCACAAAAATATCTTGAAGATTCATATGTGCCATATTCAATGTGTCCAGTTGGGGCGTGTGTTTTAACAAAAAAAGGCTTGTTATATGGTGCATGCAGTGTTGAAAATGTTAATTTTTCATCATCAATCGATGCTGGGAAATTGGCAGTTTTAAAAGCTGTAAGTGAAGGCGATAGTGAAATTGTGGCATTATGTATTTTTTGCAATAAAAATAACGAACTTCCATATCCAACTGGCGAATGCTTGCAAACCTTAAAAGAATTTGCAAACAAAGTGCAAATCATTGTGGCAAATAATGTTCACAGCGAAGAATTTTCGTTGTTTGAATTGTTACCGCATAGATTTGAAAATTCATAGGAGATAAAAAATGTTTAAATCTGGATTTGTAACAATAATTGGTAAACCAAATGTTGGCAAAAGCACGCTAATTAATGCAATAGTAGGTGAAAAAGTTAGCATTGTAAGCCCAAAAGCAAACACAACTCGTGATAAAATTCTTGGGGTGTATAATTCAAAAGATTCACAAATTGTGTTCACCGACACACCAGGTTTATTAAATCCTAAAAATAAACTTGATGAATATATGAATTCATCTATAAAAACTTCAACACAAAATGTAGATGTTATTTTATTTGTTCTAGATGGTTCAAAACCATTCAGTTCAAACGATTTAAAAATTCTTCAAGAATATGCAAATTCAAAAATTCCAGTTATAGTTGTTGTTAACAAAATTGATGCAACAAACCCAGAAAAACTTTATCCTGAGCTTGCAAAACTTAACAATATATCACCGTTATCTGCAATTATGCCTTTAAGTGCATTAAAGAAGAAAAACATTCAGTTATTAATTAACGAAATTTCAAAACATTTAACAGATAATATTAAGTATTTTAGCGATGATATGTTCACCGATAAACCATTAAGATTTCAAGTCAGCGAATTAATTCGTGAAAAAACTTTATGGTTTTTGAACCAAGAAGTTCCAACCAGTTTGGCAGTTGAATTAACAAATTTCAGCGAAGAAAACAATTTAACTGTTATTGATGCCAACATAATTTGTGAACGCGAAAACCATAAAAAAATAATTGTTGGCAAAAGAGGTGAAATGATTAAAAAAATCAGCACTCAATCACGCCAAGCACTTGCAAAAATGCTTAATTCAAAGGTTTATTTGCAACTTTTTGTTAAGGTAAAACCTAATTGGAAACAAGAAAACACAATATTATCAAGTTTAGGATACGATAAGAAAAATATTTAGCGAATTTTCGCATATAATAGTAGTAAGGAGAGAATGTTATGGATAAAAGTCTTTCAGAAATTTGCCGCAAATTATTCTTTAAAACAGGTCAAATTGGCTACTATAATCTTGCAAACGAACTTGAACGGGAAAATGAAATTGAAATAACCGAAGAAGAAAAAGATTTATAGGAAATAATTTATGTCAAAAATTTGTCAGGGAATTGTTATAAATTCTCAGGATTATAAGGAAAAGGACAAGCTTTTAACAATTTTCACGCTTGAAGAAGGAAAAATAAGGGCAATTTTAAAAGGTTGTAAAAATGCAAACGCAAAACTTAAATTTGCATCTCAGCCTTTTTGTTTTGCCGAGTTCACAATTGAAGATAAAGGTGTTATATCCCAAGCCGATTTAAAAGAATCGTTCTATGATTTATCGTTGAATTATGATAGATATTTAATTGCGTGCGATATGCTTAACACACTTAATCAAATAACTTTCGATAACAATCCGAATGCAAACTTATTTGTTAACCTTCTTAAATCATTAAATTTACTTATGAATTATGAAAATATCAGCGAAAAAATAATTTTTGCAAAGTTTTTGCTGTCA
Organism: Clostridia bacterium; assembly: GCA_045639255.1. GTDB lineage: Bacteria > Bacillota > Clostridia > Christensenellales > UBA1242 > JAZUCT01. The sequence goes on along the minus strand of JAZUCT010000010.1, from coordinate 5,819 downwards.
ATTTTGGAAGTTCAAGGTTATAAACTTAATTTTAATCAGTGTGCAAGTTGTGGTGGAAGAATGTTAACTGGTTTTTATTATGATTTTTCTGTTGGAGGCATAGTTTGTGTTGGCTGCAAAAAAAATTATTCAATGCAAATTTCAAAAGATGTTTTTGTTGCAATTAAAGGTTTAACAGTTGTTGATTTCACAAATTTAGGCAATCTTAAAATTTCAAATGCAAATTTAGCAATTGCATTAAACTTTTTAAGTGTAATATTCAGTCAGCATTTTGGTAAAAAGTTTGATTTTTATGCAAATTAAACTTTTTTTCATTTTAAAAAAGTAAAATTAATTCTTTTTGTCGAATATATTTTACGGAAGTATTTTTTATTTTAACTGGAGATAAATTTGAGCAACTCATTCGATTCAGATTTTAAGCAACGCCTTAAAGATGCAAACGATATTGTTTCTGTTATTGGGAAATATATCACTTTGTCAAGGAAAGGCAAAAATTATTGGGCGTGCTGTCCATTTCATCACGAAAAAACACCTTCTTTTGCCATAAACGAAACCGAACAATATTATCATTGTTTTGGTTGTGGTGAAAAAGGTGATGTTTTCAGTTTTGTGCAAAAATATGAAAATGTGGATTTTGTTGAAGCAATGCGTATCTTATGTAAAAACGCAAACATGGAAATGCCTGAAAAAGTTGCAGATGAAAATGCCAAATTGCTTAAAGAAAAACGCACAAAAATATTTGAAGCAAACAAACTTGCTGCTCAACATTTTCATTCAAACCTTAAAAATGGAAATGGTGATATTGCACTTAAATATTTATCTAAAAGAAACATAACTTCAAATTCAATTGTAAGGTTTGGATTGGGTTATTCAAATGGAAAAGATGCATTAATAAAACATCTTTTAAAAAATGGCGTAAGCCTTGAAACAATGAAAGATGCAGGGTTAATTGTTTTAAAAGGCAAATATGCTTTTGATAAAATGCATAACAGGCTTATGTTCCCATTAATTAACACATTTGGTGATGTTGTTGGTTTTTCAGGCAGGCTGTTAACCAATGAAAAAATGGCAAAATATATAAACACTGAACAAACAGCGGTTTTTGATAAATCAAAAGTTATTTATGGAATAAATCTTATCAAAAAGCAATATCAAAAATCAACCATTGAATATATATTGCTTGTTGAAGGTCAACTTGATGTTATTTCTTTGCATCAAGCAGGTTTCACAACAGCAGTTGCAACTCTTGGCACAGCATTAACACCATTGCACGCTAAGGAATTAAGCAGATATTCAAAAAACATAGTTGTTTGTTTCGATGGTGATGGGGCAGGCAAAAAAGCAACTTTAAGAAGTCTTGATATTTTAAAAGATTTGTTCTATATCAAAGTTGTCTCAATTCCTAACGGACAAGACCCTGATGACTACATAAAGCAAAATGGCGCACAAGCATTCCAAAAATTAATCGATAATGCTTTGCCATTAATGGATTATAAAATTCAAACACTTGCAAACGAGTTTGATTTTAATAATAACTATGAAAAAAGCAAATTCACTTCACTTGCAGTTGATATGGTAAGGCAATTAAATTCATCTTCTGAGCAAGAAATATATTTAAATTTAATTTCAAAACTTTCAAAGGTAAGCATTGATAACTTAAAGCGTGAACTATCTTCGCCATCTAAAAACTCAGAAATTAAATCAAAAAACATTGAAGTTGTTGAAAAGAATGATGATGTTCAACCAAATGCATATGTTGAAGCAAGCAGATTTGTAATGGCATCGTTAATTAATAAGCAAGATTATGCATATTTCGATAATATTGAATTTATGAATCCAAGCCTTCAAAAGTTATATGATGCATTGAAAAGTTCAAAAGAAAATGGAAAAAATTTTATTAAAAGCAACATCTTTGATATGTTTGATATAACCATTGAACCAGAAATTAATGCGGTTTTGGATTATAAGCTATCGCTTGATGGAAAAGATGCAAATGAATATTATAATGCTTGTTTAAACATATTAAAACAAACCGAGCTTGATAATAAACTTAACGAATTAAAACAAAAATATGATAACGAACAGGATTTTGAAAATAAAAGCAAAATTGCAAAACAAATTCAAGTTCTTACAATGGAAAAATTAAAGAAAACTAGGAGAAATTAATGGATAAAGAAAAATTTGAATTAGGTTTAAAGAAAATTCTTGAAACAGCAAAGCAAAAAGGAAGCATTGCTGAGGAAGATTTGTATGCAAAACTTATGAAATACGAGCCAACTGCAAAAGATATCGATTCTGCAATTGATGTGTTAAAAGCAAATGGCATTGAAGTTATTCCGCAAGTTATTTCTGCATCTAACGAAGAACTTGATGAAATTATAAGCACCGTTGTTTCAACAGATGATCCTGTTAAAATTTATCTTAAAGATATAGGCAAAGTTCCACTTTTAACAGGTGAACAAGAAATTGATTTAGCAAAAAGAATGTTGGAAGGCGATGAAAGGGCAAAAGATATTCTTTCTGAAAGCAACCTTCGTTTAGTTGTTTCAATTGCAAAAAAATATACCACCAGAACTTCCATGAGTTTCCTTGATTTAATTCAAGAAGGCAACATGGGTTTATTAAAAGCAGTTGAAAAATTCGATCCAACAAAAGGTTTCAGGTTTTCAACATATGCAACTTGGTGGATAAGGCAAAGCATAACAAGGGCAATTGCCGATCAAGCAAGAACAATAAGAATTCCTGTTCATATGGTTGAAACAATAAATAAATTAACTCGTGCAGCAAAACAACTTATGCAAACACTTGGCCGTGAACCTACCACTGCTGAAATTGCTGAAAAAATTGGCATGACAGAAAAAAGAGTTGCAGAAATTCAAAAAATTGCACTTGATCCAATCTCGCTTGAAAGTCCAGTTGGTGAAGAAGAAGATTCAAAAATTCAAGATTTTATTGAAGATGATTCAACAAAATCACCGCTTGAAGCAACAACACAAGTAATGCTTAAAGAACAACTTTTTGCAGTTATAGACAGTTTAACCCCAAGGGAACAAAAAGTTATAAGAATGCGTTATGGCCTTGATGATGGTCATTCACGAACACTTGAAGAAGTTGGCCGTGAATTCAATGTCACAAGGGAAAGAATAAGGCAAATTGAAGCAAAGGCTTTGCGAAAATTAAGGCAAACAAATCGCAGCAAAAAATTAAGGGATTTCTTTGATGGCACCGATTCTTATGAATAAACTTTCAAAAAGGCTTAATGCCCTTATCAGTGAATGCAAAAATGCAGATGTTTGGGCAGATATAGGTTGTGATCATGGCTATGTAACGCTAAGTTTAATTTTACAAAACAAAGCAAACACAGTTTATGCAACCGATATTCATGCTGAAAGCCTTGAAAAAACAATAACATTGTTAAAGAATCATAACAAACAAAGCAAAGCAGAATTTTTTGTTGGCGATGGTTTTTTAGCAATTGAACAAAATAAGCGAAACAAAATTAACAGTTGCATTATTGCAGGCATGGGTGGGCAAGAAATAATTAAAATCTTAAAAGTTTTTCAACCACAACACCTTGTTTTGCAACCAATGAAAAACATAATTGAGTTGCGAGAATATCTTATTAAAAATTATATAATCGAAAAAGATTATGTTTTGCAAGATAAAAATAAATTTTATAACATTTTAACTTGCACAAAAGGAAAATCGGAAAATATAACACAACAAGAAATTATGTTTGGAAAAACAAATTTAAAATTGTTATCTAATGATTTTAAGAACTATCTTTTAAGTTTAAAGCAAAAAAATGAACAAATATTGTTAAAACATTCAAATGAACAAACACTAAATGTTTTACAAAATATTGAAAATGCATTAAACTTGTTTAAGTAAGGGGAATATGTATGATTAATAAAATACTTGATTATCAAAAACTTGATATGGAAATATCAAAAGCAGAAAAAGATCTTAATCTTAACGAGCATAAAAAAACTGCAAACAATATGCGTTCTTATGTTAAAGATGCACAAGATAAAATAATTAATTTGGATAAACAATGCGAAAATATAATAAAAGATTATAACAACATTTTATCTAATTATGAAAAAGCAGATAGGCAACTTAACATGTTAGAATCAAACAAAGCAAAATTAACCAAAGAAGAAAAAGAAAAATATGTTGTTCAATTGGATAACATTGTTAAAGTTCTTGATGGCTATGAAAGAAAAATTAACGAATATCAAGATAAAGTTAATGAAATTCTTAAAATTTTTGAAGAAACCAAAAAGAAAGTTTATGTTGCAAAAATAAAATATAAGGAAGCAAACGAAAAGTTTTTGGAAGTTCAAAAACAATCAATGCCAGAAATTAACTCGAAAAGGGCAAAATTGAAAGAACTTGAAAACATAATTAAACCACAAATAATTGCAAAATATAAAGCAATAAAGGCAGAAAAGAAAGTTCCAGTTTTTGTGCCATTTATTAACAATTGTTGTTCAGGTTGCAAATGCAAAGTTTCAACTTCAAAAATTGAAACTTTAAACAATAATAAAATCATAGAATGTGAAAATTGTCACAGAATAATTTATGTTAAATAAAGATATAATTATTTATAAAAAAGCATAAGATAAATATATGAAAATTGTTGAATTTAGTCAAAATATGCAACAACTAAAAAATCGCTGTGAATCCAGTTTTTTGGCTGGCGATTTTTTGTTATGCCTAAAATATGCATTTTTGGCAATTGAAAACAAATCGAACTATTCTTTTTATCCCATTATTGCAGATTGTTATTATAAACTTGGTGCATATGAATGCAGCCTTGAATGGTATTGCAAAGCACTTGCAGAAAGAAATAATAAAATTCGTTGTTTTATAGGCATAAGCCGTTGTTATATTGAACTTAACAAACTTGAACTTGCTTTTCTTTACATAAACAATGCAATAAGGCTTGATAAAAGCAATAAATATGTTGCAGATATTCAAAACATAGCAATGTTTTTGCAATCAGAAAAAGTAACAAAACAAATTCAAAAACAACACACAATATTTGCAGAAGTTAACAAAAATCAACTTGAATCAGCAAAACAGTTAATGGTTACTGGCAAGTATGACGAAGCCAAAAATGCTTTAAAAGAAATTTCACCTAAATCTGCAAGTTATATCGAAGCAACAAATTTAAATGCAACAATTGAACTTATGCAGGGAAACACAATTGCAAGCCAAGAGTTTTCAAACAAAGTGCTTGAAAACAACAAAAATAATGTAAGTGCACTATGTAACATTGCTTTGTGTTATTCCACAAGGGGCAACAAAATAACAGCAATGGCTGTTATGAAATCTGCAATGGCAATTAAAAATTTAACTTTTAAAGATAAATTTGTTATTGCAACAACTTTGTGCCAACTAAATGCACATAAACTTGTAATAATTTATTTAAAAGATATTTTAAAAACAAATAAATTTCACTATGATTTTCTAATATTGCTTGCAATAGCATATAATAATTGTAAGGAATATAACAATGCACTTAAAACAATAGATTTTGCATTGGATATTTATTGGTTTGATGCAATTTGCTTAAATCTTAAAAATAAAATTCTTCAATGCCAAATTAATGGCGACTTAATTCCATATGTAAATCAAATTTATCAGGCAGAAGAAATAAATGCGCTTTCACATAAAATTGAAAACATTGTTTTTTCAAAGGAATCTGATGAAGTTAATAATTTTTGTCAAAATCAACGAAATAAAGAACTTATTTATTGGGCTTTAAAAACTCTTGGAAGCAGTTTTTCAAAAACATTAATATTTTCATTGGT
>JAZUCT010000009.1:0-11506 GCA_045639255.1 Clostridia bacterium | reverse complement strand
TGTTATTTGAACTTTATAACTGCCAAAATTAACGGCAGAAACTTCTGTTCCGTTTTGCAAAGTTTTATAACTTGTTACTGAAACAGAATCGCCTTCAATTAAACCAACAAAATTTGTGAAATTAAAGGTTTTAACTTGTTTGTTATATGTGAATGTTGTTTCACAAGTTAAATCAGTTATTTGTTTTGGTGTTATTGAAAAATCAAATGCTTTTGTGCCATTTATTGTGAAGTTTTCGCCAGCACTAACTGTTGCAGTGTAACAACCCGCATCTATTGGTTTTTCAGGTGAGTTATATTGTGTTCCATTTCTGCCGGTGTAGGTTATTAAATAATCACTTTGGGTTAAAACATAACTGTTATCAGTTGTTTTTGAAACTTCAATTTCCACCGCTTGCGAAGTTTTGTTATATTCAAAACTGTTATTTTCGCTTGCTGTAACTTTAAGTTCAATTGCTGAAATTGAAATTGTGAATTTGTTATTACTTAATTCAAAACCATTATCCGATAAACTAAATTCAACATTATATGTGCCTGCATTTTTAATATCAGAAACTTCTTGCAAATTTTCATCAAAAATTTTCCAGGTTAAAATGTTTGTTAAGTCAACTTGCTTGTTCATTGATAACGAATAATCAAGCATAAATTCTTGACCATTAAACACTTGTTGAGTTTTGTTAAATGTTATAACAATGTTGTTTGTTTTAATGTTAATGTTAAATATTTCTTCACATTCTTTGTTGTTTTCGCCTGCGGTTGCGCTTACTTTAACGGTGTAAGCCCCAACTTGTTTAACTTCGCCTATTTCTTGGTTATTTAAGAAATATGTGTAAGTTAAATTTGCATTAGGTATTTCTTGGTTATCTGCACCATATAGTTTTGCCGAGAAATTAACAACTTCGCCATCATAGAATTTTTCAAAATCAGTGGCATCAATGTAAGTTTCCCTTTGCGCAATTGTTAATTTTCCGCTTATAACTGAAATGTTATAGTTATTAAATAAACTTTGTTCGGTTAAGTTAAGTTTAATATCATATTCGCCAACATCAAGTGTGGTTAAATAATCCACCTTTTCTTCGCCCAAATAAACTTCATACTGAACACTTACAACATCGCTTAAACTGTCAGTTCCTGCAAGTTTGGTGTTGGTTATTGAAAAGTCGGTTGAAACAATTTGTTGGTTAAAATTCTTTGTTAAACTGCTTGCAGTAAGTGTTAAATCTAATTTGGTTATTTCGCAACTTGCAGATTTAACTGAAATATCATAGTTATTTGTAACTTGATTTTCAACAAGTTTAAGTGTGTAAGTGCTTACATTTTTAAACTCTGTTGTTACATTTTCACCATTATAAAGTTCAAAATTGAATTGTGCTTTATCGCTGTTTAAAACTTCATCTGATGGTGTTAAGGTTAGTTTTGCATATTGGTTTGTTCCGTTATATTCAAAACTTGTTGTGCCAAAATCTAGGCTTGCAACTTTTTTATCAATTGTGTAAGTTGCAGTAACAAATGTAACTAAATAGTTATTGTTATTAAATGTTGCATCTAAGGTGTGTGGCCCTGCATTAACAGAATCAAGCGCTTTTGCTTGAATGTTTAGTTCATCGCCTTCATAATGTTTTCCGCTGGTTACTGAATATGTTAAGTTATCCAAAATTAAATCTTCGCCATAAGTTGAAGAAAGTGGATTTAAAGTTATGGTTAGTTGTTCTTTTTCAACTGTGAAAGATTTTATTAAATTTTCAACAAAATAATTTCCGTTTGAAAGCGAGTTAATTTGAACAGTGTAACTGCCAACATTAACACCATCGCTTTGTGCACCATTGCTTGCAAAAATTGTGCAACTTGTAACTGTGATTGTGTCGCCAGAAACTGCACCAGTGAAAGTTGTGAAGTTAAATTGTGGTTTTTGTTTAGTGTATGTGAACGTGTTAACAAAACCTACATCAGTTATTTGTTTTTGAATTATTGAAAAACTGAATGTGTTACCGCCATTTATTTGGAAGTTGTTGCCCACACTAACAGTTAAAGTGTATGAACCTACATTAATTGGTTTTTCAGAAGAACTATAACTTGTTTGATTATAGTCTGTGCCAGCATAGGTTATTGAATAATCGCTTGTTGAAAGCGAATATGAGCTTTCGCTTAAATTTGTTAGTGAAAATTGTGTTGCTTGCCCCACACCATTATATTCAAAACTTTTGTTAACTTCTGCATTTAACTTAACAATAAGCGGTGTTATTTTAAGTGTGCCGGCAGTATAAGTTGCTGGAATTGTGTAATAAATTGCATCAGCACCAGTTAATGAAGCAATCGTTACTGAATAAGTGCCAACATTAACTGCTGAACTTTGATTGTTATAGCTTAAAATGTAGCCAACACTATCGCCCGTAAGCACTGAAAGTGTTGCTGTTAAAGATTTTGAAGTGTTATCGAAAACAACTTCTTTGTTTGTAAACGAAACACCCAACAAATCAATTGGATTTATTGTTACACTAACATCATCGCTGTAAGAATAAGTTGTTACATTGTTAACAGAAAAACTTACACCATTTGTTTTTGCAGTTGCTGAAAGTGAACTGCCTTTTTCAAAGGAATATGAAATTTGTTTTGTTTGGGTTGCACCGCTTAACATTTCAAATGTTAAAGTTTTTTCAAATGTGAATGTGCCATAATTAACACTTACATTTTCAAGTGCCGATAAATCTGCTGTTGTAACAATATTTGCGTAATATGTGTTAAGCACGCTTTCGCTTACATTTTTGTTTTGATTGTTTTGAATGCTGTTTGAAATGTATGCATTAAATCTTTCTTGGTTTTCTGTGCCATAACCATTAATTTCACTGCTTAAAGTTGAATAAGAGTTTTTAACACTTGTTCCCATTGTTAAAAATTCTTGGTTTGTTGCACTTGTTGTGTTAATTAAAGTGCTTGCATTTGTTACAAAAGTTTTAACACCATCAGTTATTCTTTTTAAGGTTGCGGTAACAGTGCTTGGAATTGTGTATGTATCGTTTGTGAAACCAGCATTAACAAACACAAGTTGATTTGAATTTAGTTGTGCTTGTGTTAAGTTTGGTGTAACTGTTATTTCTTCTGTTGTGTTATCGCTGAAAGTAACAATTGCTTTAAATGTGCCCCAACTGCTGTTTGTTGTTTCATAAACATTTCCTGTTGCTTTAAGTGCAATGCTTACTGGCACAACAACTTGGGTTTGCATTGAACTTGAATTTAAATTTTCAAGCACAATTGGTTCGTTAAGAAGTTCACTTTCCACTTCCAAAGTTACATTATCAAGCGTTTGCGCATCTTGAATTCGAACCGAAACATTTCCATTTTCATCAGTTGTGTAGGTTGTTCCGTTAATAACAAACTCGGTGTTTGCAACACCTAGGTTAACATCGTATTCAGTTATTAAAGTTCCGTTATTTGTGTTAGTTGTGGCACTTCCAACATAATAGTTTTCTTTTCCACTGGTTGATGTTACCGAACCGCTGGAAACATTTGTGCCTTCCAAAACGGCAATTCCTGCTGTTGCAACAAGCCCACCTGCTGTTCCTGTTGCCGAAACATCGCCATTATTTGTTGAATTTGTTATTGTTACAGTTGCTGGTTCACTTGATAAGTGACCAAGTGTTCCAACAAGCCCACCAGCACTGCCGTTGGTTGCAGTAACCGAGCCATTGTTAACGCAATTTTCAATGTTTATGCTTGCTGGTTGGTTTCCATACATGCTGTAACCTTGTGCTTCGCCAATTAAACCGCCAACTTGCGATTGTGCAGTTATATCAGCATTGTTTGTAACGCTTGAAAAAGTTATTGAGTTAGAACGATCATAGTTATCGTTCATGCCAACAACACCAACCCTGTATTTACCAGAAATTGTTCCGTTAACGGTTAGGTTTTCAATAACTATGTCGTTTTCGTTATCGGTTGAACAAGCAATAACTCCCATAAGATATGCATTAGGAAAATCCATGTTAACAGTTAACGAGTGATTGTTTCCATATAAACTGCCCCTGTATGGGTGCATTTCGCTTTTTCCTAAGCCATAGAACTGATAAAGAATATTTCCATTTTCATCGGTGTTTAAAAGAAATGCATTTTCGGTTTCAGAACTGCAAAGTGTTGCCACTCCACCAGAAGAAACAGCATATCTTGGTGCTGTTAGGTCAATATCTGCCCCAAAATCTATGCTTATTGTTATAACACTTCTTGCATTATAGAATTCGCCAGTTTTAAAGGTTGTAGGAATGCCACCATTAATTATCCAAGAAAGGTGTTCGAAATCGTTTGCGTTGCTTATTAAAGCAGTGCCATAAATTGAAACTTTTTGACTGCTTATTGTTTCAGTTGTGTAAGTGCCAGTTCCCCTGGTTTGATCAATTGAAATATTTGAAAAATTATTAACATAACTTGTTAAATTGCTTAGGTTAAGTGTGAAATTGCTTTCAAATTTTGCTTCGGCACGATTTAAAGTTGAAACATATTTATAAGTGCCATCTGCCATTTTAAAGCGAATTGTGAAACCACCATAGTTTCCCGGAATGCCGTTAACTTTTGCTTCACTTGTAAGGCTTTCAGCATTTGTCATGGTTCCAACATAAGTGCTGGTTAACGGAATTTCTGCTGTGAAATTATAATAGCCATTTTCATTTGTTGTGGTTGGAACTGAAACAGATAAACCACTTGCATGTTCACTTGAATTAAAAATTGTTATTTCGCTAACTGCAACATCGGTTGTGTAATTAAAGTTAACCTTTTGGCCAGAGTTAGATAGTGCAAGTTTAACCCATGCACCATAGCCATTAATTATTCCCCAATATGGATAGTTACCTGTGTGTTGGCCAGTTAAAATAACTTCGCCTGCTGTGAAGCAGTTTGTGAAACTGCCTTGGGTGGTTTTGGATAAATCTGTTGAACTGCAAGTATCTGGGTTATATCCGCCAGTTAAACCACCAACCCTTAGTGCGCCAGTAACACTTGCTGTAACTGTGCAGTTCGAGAATGTTCCGCCACAACCGCAAAGCCCACCAACCGTGTTGGAACTTGAATAAATTGTTCCACCCACTGTGCAGTTTGTTACTGTTGCTGAACTTGTGTTGGTTGCATATGCAATAAGCCCACCAGTGTAAGCACCTGTTGCCCTGATGCTTCCTGAAACATTAACATTTGTTATTTTTGTGTTGCCTTCTGCATTTGCAATAAGAAACGAACAATTGTTTGTTCCGGTTATGGTTGCATTTGTTATGTTTATGTTTTGAATTGTTGCACCCTTTGTGTTGGCAAACAATCCCCTATAATTCCCGCTTGCCATTTTTAAGCCATTAATTGTGTAAATAACATCATCAACTGTTGCAAGTGTTCCACTGAATGGTGTTCCACTGCCAAGCGGAGTGAAATTTTTTGTTATTTGAATATCGTTTGCAATTTTATAAGTTGCTGTTAAGTTAAAACTTATATCTTGCAACTGATCTTCGTTAGTTATAATGAAAGGGTCTGCTGATGTTCCTGTTCCCTGTGTTATATCGTTAACAACGGTTGTATCCACATTAAAAGTTCCAACAACACAAGCGGCACTTTTAGAAAGCGATGGCCTTTTTAAAGTGAAAACAATTGTGTTGCTGTCAGCAGTTAAATCTACATAAGCATCTGTTAAAGAACTTGTGTTGTTCGGAGCAAAAAAACTTGTTCCGTTCAAAGTTGCAGTTAATGTGCCAGACGCATTTGAATATTTAAATGTGAATCTGCCTTTACTTGAAACCGTTACGGTTATTGTAGAAGTTGCACTTCCAAGTGCGCTTAGCCCACTTGCTGTAAGCGATTTTGAATAGTTCGAACCACTTAAAGTCCAACTATTGTTGTTATCAACAGAAATTGCACTTGCGTAAACAACATCTTTATTAAACGAAAACTGCGAAACAGCAAGTATGCTGAACGCAAGTATAAGAAATATTAAAAATTTTTTCGCAGTTTTCATAGGTTTATCCCCCTAAAATATATATTTGCCAAGGTCGGCTTCGGCAAGGCTATCTTGTTCCCCGCCACCAAGTTCTGCAACTTGTTTATAATAGTTAAAGTAACTGTTTTTGCCATACATAAAAATTCTGAATGGTTCTTTTCCGCTGGCATATTTAAGCATTGATGCAAACATTGAATTAAGGCTATCTAAATCTAAGGTATAGTTGCTTAATTCGCCCAAAGTGGTGTAATCGTTAACAAGTGCATAGTTCTTTCCGCCACCATACATAACAACGCCACCATGTGCATATTTTTGCTTATCCACAACGGTTATAATATCAGTGAATTTTCCGCTTGTATAAAGTTCTTCAATCATTTCCGAAAGGTCAAAACTGAACATATCGCCATCAATTAAAGTGCTTGAATCTATGTGTGAAATATTTTTCCAATCGTAAAGTTTAACAATTCCTTTAAGGTTAAGCATAACCGGATAACTTGTTCCAGCAATGCCTTCCCAACCATAATTGCCAAAATCCCAACTGTTATATCTTCCGCCATCAAGGGCTGGGCCAGCAAAACTTGATTCAATGCCAATGCTAAACAATCCGGAAGTGTGAAGCAAGCAATTTTCTATGGTTAAATTTGTTTTAATAAGTGCCAAAAATTCTGGGTTTTGATTGTAACTTTCAACAAGTGCCTTATATTCGCTTTCACTTAGGTCGGCACTATTTAAAGCTGTGAAGTTTTCAATTTTTGGTGCAAGTTTTTCCCAAATACTTTCATCGCTTATTCCGTTTGCAAGGTTAATGCTGTCTCGTTCAGGAAACTCGCCATAAATTTTTGCATTTGTGCCCATTTTAACAAGAAATTCCCTTGCGTGTGAAATAACGCAACTTTGAATGTGCACATTAATTTTATCATAGTTGCCACTTTCTTTTCCATAAACACGAACACAATTTCTGCCGTTCATAATGCGGGAATTAACAATTTTTACATTATCCCCCATAATTTCCAAAACTGTGCCAACATAGTTTAAGTGGTTAAGGTCGGCAGTATCGCTTCCATTAAGATTTGCGCCCATAAGCCTAACATTGTTTAACATAACATTATCAGTTGCAACAAAACAGATGTTATCTTGCGCTTTAACTTTTGCATCTGGAATTCCAACAAGGTCAAGCGGACCTTTAAACACTGCAAAACTGTATGGAGTGTTTGTTCCATCAACAATGTTTGTTATGTTATTTGCATTTAATGTGTAGCCATTCCCATAACAGTTTTTTGTGAATTTAATTATATAGTTAATCAGTGGTGGAGTTTGTGAACCATTGTTTTTATAATAAGTCCATTCGCTTGAAGTTTCCATTGTTTTAACTTCACTTTTTAAAATTTGAGCACATTCGCTTGCAGATTTTAAAAGTTTTGTTGAGCCATCATTGTTAACTTCAATAAGTTTTTCGCCAAGGTCAATATCATTTGTTAACACAACTTGTTTATTGTCTTCGGTTGCTTTAACCAAATCAGCATATGTGCCAACAGCAACACCATTAACGCACCTAACTTGAACACTTACTGGGCTTAATGGTTCGCCAAGCAATTTTGATTGTTGTTCTTCGGCAGTTATTGTAACTTTGCCTTCACCCACAATTTTAAGTTTGTTATTTTCAAAAATTGCAATATCTGTGTTACTGCTTGTGAATTGAATATAATCTAAGTTAACATCGCTTGGAAATCCGAATGGATATAAGTTTGTAACATATTCATCATTTTCAATTTTATGGCTTGCAATTGTAACAAGTTCTTCAATGCCATAATTTTCATATAAACTTTCTTTAATTTCAATGCTTGATGGTGGTGAAAGCACTTCAAAGGTTTTTTCAAAAGTTTTAACAACTGAATTTTCATAAAGCAAATCAATAGTTAATTTATTGGTTCCAACAACTTTTCCCACCATAGTGTAGTAAGTGCCAACTTTATTTAAAACAACATTGTTTCTTTCTTCAAAATCAACTGCCACATCATAGCCAGCAGGAACATTATCAATGCTGAATGTGTTTGGCAAATCTTTTTTATAATAGTTTTTCCAGTTAGATAACGCAATTTCAAATTGGCTTAAATCTGGTTTTACTAAGTTAATTTCACTGCTGTAACTGCTGTAATTTTCATAATCAAGGCTGGCAATAAGATTAAAGTTATTTGTTTTTAAGCCATAAATGTTAACTTGATATTTATAAATTCCATCTTCTGCTGAAATTTCATTAAGTTCAACACTTTCAACTTCTTCACTGTTATATGAACAAATTATGCTGTTTTCTGTTAATGTTTCGCCAAGTTGATGCAAACTTGTGAAATTAACTTCCATAATTATTTGGTTAACATAGTTGGTTTCAAAAGTTATATCTGAAAAATTTGTTGAACCATTAAAAGTTATTGGGTTATTGCTTATTGTTGGCAACACAACAACTTCAATTTGTTTTTCAATTGCACCATCAATTGCATTTTCAAGGGTTGCAGTTAAGGTTGCCCTTCCGCTTGAAATTGCTGTGCATTCGCCAGTTAAAGCGTTAATGCGAACAATGTTTTCGTTACTGGACGAAAATTTAACATTCTTATCAAGCGCTTCGTTTGGAACAACGGTTGCAAGCATTTTGAAATTATCGCCAATCATAACTTCGGTTGAAGTGTTAAGCATAACTTCAAGGTTTGTTGCAACTGTGCTGGTTACTTCTAACAAGAAACTTTGCTTATAAGAACCATCTTTTGTTGTTACGGTTATTTGTGCTGTTCCATAACCACTTGCGGTAACCAAACCAGTTTCAGAAATGCTTATAACTGGATTTCCGCTTTTAACTTGGTGTGAATAAATTATGCCTTTATTTGTTGCATTTCGTGGCATAACTTGTGCGTTAATTTGAAACTGATTGCTTTCGGCAAGGTTAACTTTTTCCTTCCATTCATGAAACAAAGAAACGCTGCTTACTGCAATTGGAACATTAAGTGTTGCAATGTTTGCTGCTGAAAACACGCAAAACATAAGCACAATTGGAATAATTAAAATTAAGGCAATAACTTTATTCTTCATAAAATAACCTCCTTAAATTTTTCTTTTAAATTTCTTAACAGATAAACCAAAGATATTCCAAAAACAGCAAGGCTTAAAACAAGCAACACCAAACAAACAATAACATTTGCTGTTAAAAGCGAAAATTTTGTTTGTAAGTAAATTGACATAACAAACGAAACAACAGTTAAAAGAACTGAAAGAATTAAACCCCAAAATATAAGGAAGTTAGATGAGGAAGTGTTTTCTTCGCCCGATTTTAAGGCTGTTGTGTTTAAATCTTTTCTGGTTGCAATGCAAATTATTCCAACATTAACAAAACTGCAAATCCCCATAACTGCAAGGGTTTTTAATGGTGAAATAATTCCTATAACAAGCAAAAATATGCCAGTAAGAATTATTGAAAAAAGTGAAACAACCGAACAGAACATAATTTTTGAAAACACAATTTTCTTTTCGCTTATTGGAAATGTTTTTAACAGATTAAAGAATTTTCCATCGCGTGAAATGTTGTTTGCACAAAACGAATTTAACAAAATTGAATACATAAGCACTGAACACAAAACAATTTCAAAATCACAGTTAAGCATTGTTAATTCGTTCATCATTGCTGTTAGAATGTTTGCAGTAACAACCACCATAAGTGGAAGTGAAAGAACAATTGCAAAATATGAAAATGCATAGTTTGGTGTTCTTAAAATGTTTAAATATTCTTTTCGCATTAAACTTGCCAAAACGGTTCGTTTTTCGCGTGGTTTTTTAACAAGAATTAATTCGTCCCTTTTTCCAATTCTGTTGTGGCGAACAAGGGTGAACACCAATTTTGAAACATAATAGCACCCCACAAAAGCAATTGCTGTAACCAAAACCAGCCATAAAATGTTTAACCAAATATTTTTGCCCACAATTATTGCAGAGAATATGTTAACAGGAAAAAGCATTTTGCAAAGTTTGCCAATTCTTAAAACATTTGTTTCGTTAAAAAATGCAACAATTTCACCGCTTTCAATCAGCCCTTTAACAAACCTTAAAAACACAGAATAAACAATAAAACCAACTGCAATTATTAAAATATAGAAAACAAGTTGAAACAAAAAGTGTTTGTTAAGCCATTTTTTAACATAATAAAACGGAATGGTTAAAAGGCTGGAAATAAACAGCGCTAAAACCGGAAGCAAAACAGAATAAAGAATAACCATAAATATTATTGCCCACGAAAGCAAGCCTTCCACCACAAACACAATGAACAGCGGAATTGAAATAATAAGGCAAGTTAAAACAAGTTCAGTAAAAACCACAATCATTTTCGAAATAAAAATTTGAAATGGTGTAACTGGCAAACTTAGCATTGTTAAGCCACCAACTTCAATAAGGCTTTTGTTAAGTTTGGTTGTTCCCATAATAACCAAAAGCAAAAGCATAACTGTGAACAAAATTGTTAAAATTTCATAAACTCGTTCTGGCTTATTTGTAACATAACCAATTTTAATGCTGGAATAAGCATTTGCTAAATATGAAAAAGCAAAAACAAACACGCCAACAACAAGCAAGGTTAAAAATACATTAAGTATGGCACCAAAAACATCTCGTTTTTGATTTTTTAAACCAGAAAATTTTTCGCCAAACTCTTTTTTTAATAAAATTTTTATAACATTAATCATTTAACTTTCTCCACAAAGAATTCTTCAAGGGTTTTATCGTGAACTTTTTCAAATTCGTCAATGTTAATGTTTGCAACTAAGTTGCCGTGATTAATTATTAAAGTTCTGTCGCATATCTTTTGAACAATATCAAGGTTGTGTGATGAAAACACAACTGCATTGCCTTTTTTTGCATAGGCTTTCATATAATCAATAAGGCTTAATGAAGTTTGGGGGTCAAGGCCAGTTATAGGTTCATCAAGTATCCAAAGTTTTGGGCTGGAAATAAGCGATGCCATAATTGAAACTTTTTGCTTCATTCCGTGCGAGTAAGACGAAATTAATTTATGAATGCTTTCGCCCAACGGAAAGTTTTTTTCAAAATCGGAATATCTTTCTTCCCTTTCCTGTTTTGAAACACCAAATATATCAGCAACAAAATTTAAATATTCCATGCCTGTCATTTTATCAAAAGCATTGCTAACATCTGGCACATACCCTAAGTTTTGTTTTGCTTCAATCGGATTGGAAACAACATTAAAACCTGCAATTGAAATTTCACCATTTTCAAATGGCAAAATTCCAGTTACTGATTTTAAAATTGTGCTTTTTCCTGCACCATTTTTTCCAACAAGCCCAACAATTTCACCTTGCTTAATTTCAAAACTTACATTGTTAACCGCATAGGTTTTTCCCTTATTATAAGTTTTTTGTAAACCAACAACTTTAAGCACTTCTTTTTTCATTAATAAACACTTCCCCCATATTATTTGTTTAATTATAACATATTTCAACATTATTTTACAATCTTTTTAATATAATTAAAAAGGAGTTAATATAGTGTATGA
>JAZUCT010000008.1:0-20306 GCA_045639255.1 Clostridia bacterium | reverse complement strand
TTGCAATTTTCACCAATTTCTGCATCACCTACATAAGTTAGATGCGAAATTTTTGTATTTTTTTCAATTTTTGCTTGTTTTAATTCAACAAAATTGCCAACTTTACAATTTTCACCAATAATTGTTCCCTTTCTTATTCTTGCAAATGGGCCAACAACTGCACCTGAACAAACTTCACATTCTTCAAGGTAACTTGATGTTATTTTAACATTTTCTTGCACCTTAACATTTGTTAAAACACTTCCAGATTTTATTTGACCATATTGGTCAATTTCAGTTAAGCCATAAAGCTCACAACCATTTCCAATTTCAACACCACTTGCAATTTTAACGGTTTGATCAATAATAACATTTAAACTGTTTTGAAAATTAACACCGTTATTTATATGTTTTTCAATAATATTTTTTTGAATTTCATTTTTAACAATGTTAAGCGAAGCATAATCTTTAATTTCAACATTATAATCGAAATTATATAAATTTGAAGTTAAATTTTGCGTTTTTTTATTAATTAACTGTGTTTTAATGAAATATCCACCATTAAATTCACAATATGAAAGTTGTTTTGTTTGCATAAATTCGTTAAGCAAAATTAAATCACTTTCTTTAATAAGTGGAAAACTTGAAAATAAAATAAGGGCATATTCTTTATTAAAACATAGCCCTTTAATTTCTTCATTCGAATTAATAATTTCACAATTTTGATTAAATTTGTTTTTCAACCATTGAATTGTTGTTAAACCACAAATTTTATTTTTATAAAAACAATTATCAATCAATATTATTTGAACATTTTGCACTTTTAGATTTTCTTAACTCCCTAAAAAAATTTGTAAGAAGTTCGCTGCACTGAAAGTTTTGTTCAAAAACAACTTCACTTTTAAAGTTATTTTTAAGGTTTTCGCAGTTATACACTGAATATGCTCCGTTATTTTTATCAACTGCACCATAAACAACTTTTTTAATTCTGGAATTAATTATTGCACCTGCACACATAACGCATGGTTCAAGTGTTACATATAAAGTGCAATTTTCTAACTGCCAGCATTTAAGTTTTTTGCATGCTTTTTGAATTGCCAAAATTTCTGCGTGAAATGTGCTTATTTTTTTTGTGTGCCTTAAATTGTGTGCTTTTGCAATAACTTTGCCATTATATTCCACAACTGCTCCAACAGGAACTTCTTTTAATTTATATGCTTTTTTTGCTTCGTTTAGTGCAATATTCATAAAATTTTCCATAAATCACCACTGAATAAATTATATCAAACATACTTAATTTGAACAACAAAAAAAGCCAAATGTGGCTTTTATTTATGATATTTAATGTTGTTATTTATTGCAAATGCACGATAAATTTGTTCCAACAGCATAACCCTGAAAAGTTGATGCGGAAATGTTAGTGCCGAAAATGACAGTTTAAGGTTTGCTTTTTCTTTAACTTTTTCGCTTAAACCAAAACTTGAACCAATAACAAAAGTGAATTGTGAAAATCCTTGCACCATTTGTTCGCTAAGCGTTTTTGCAAATTGTTCGCTTGTTAAACTTTTTCCCTTAATATCCATAACAACCACAAAACCTTTAAGGCGTTTAATAATTTCTTCTGCTTCCGTTTCAAGTGCTTTTTGAATAAGGTTTTTATCGGTTATGTTTTCTTCTTTAAGTTCAGTTATTGAAAGTGAACAAAATTTTGAAAGGCGTTTTGAATATTCGTTAACTGCCTGTTTTAAATATTCTTCTTTTAAAGAACCAACTGTTATAATGTTTATTTGCATTTATAAAATTCCCCAAATAAAAGTAAAAAGTGTTGTTAATCCGCCCAATATTAAAATTGCATAAAAGAAAACTGAATATTTAAAATTAAATTTTTCGGTTTTTTCATTTTTAATGTTAAACATTGAAGAAAAGTCTTGTTCAGCGGGAATAACATCGTTTTGCCTGCTTACATATTTTGAATAGTTTAAACTTGTTTGTGTTGAAGCAATTTCGTGATTTTTTTTAACAATTAAATAGTTTTTCATAAATGCTGGTGTTAACAATCTTAAATAAATTTGATTTTCCTTGTTGTTATCGTTATATAGTTTAACAACAAGCCATGCTGAAAATGTTGTTAGCACAAGCATTAAACAAGTTACAAAAATCATAACAATAACCATGTTATTATTTTGCAAAAAATTGTTTAATGTTGAATAGAATTTTGCACCAAAACCATTGTTTGCACTTGTAAAACTTAGCAAAACATTTATTGCATTATTCATAAAATGCAAAATTATGCTTGGCCAAATATTGTTGGTTACATAAGCAATGAATGCAAAGAAAATTCCAATTATTGTTGCATAGAAAAACTGATTAATGTTTAAGTGCATAAGGCCAAAAAATAAACCTGAACACAAAAGCACCCATTTAAGATTTTTGCTTTCCCTTATTCCTTTTTGCAAAATTCCCCTGTGCAAAACTTCTTCAAACACACCGGGCAAAACAGCAGTTAATAAAAGTGAAAGCCATAAATACCAATTTGCAGTTATTGGTTGCCCTGATGAACCTGAACCAGCATCATAACCCAAAAGCGATAAAATCATATCAAATAACGATGCAATAAGAATGTTAAAAACATAAATGCAAACGCCTAAAACCAAGCACATAATAACTGATTTTAAACTTAATTTTTTAAATCCAATATCTGTTAAAGTTTCTTTTATTGTTTGTTTGTTAATTTTTTGTTTTTTATAAATAACAATATATAACACAAATGGCAAAATGCCCATAATTAAAAGTTGAACAATAAGCGTAAAAACTGCATCTGCCACAACATCATTAAATATATTAAACGCACCCAATGCGGCTGCAATTCTTACTAACACAAAGCAAAAAAGCGAAATTAAATAAATTAAGCAAATATTTGAAAATTTTTTTTGTTTTTCCATGTTTTACCCCAAGAAATAAATAATGTTTTCAACAATCCACATAACAAGTGAAATTCCAATATATAACCAAAATATTTTAATATCGGCCTTCAAAAAAGTTTTTTGTTGTGTTTCAATTATGTTAGTGTTTGAATTGTTAAGTTCATAGGAAATTGAATTATTAACACTTTCGGTTGAATTTATTTCACCCAACAATTGATGTGAGAGATTGTTCTTTTCTGTTTCTTGTGCCTGATTTGCTTCTGTTTTTTGTTTGTTAACAATTTTAAGTAACCAACAACCCAATGCAACCACACCACAACCAACAATTAACCAAACAAATGCAGAAATTGTTGTTTGAAAATTAACTTTAAGTTCAATTTGCTCTGTTTGCTGAGAAAAACTTGCCATAAAGTTTGAAACAACCACAATTGCATTATTGCAAAAGTGAGCAAAAATTGTTGCCCTAACACTGCCAGTGAAATGCAAAATAAGTGCAAGAACAACGCCTAAAATAAGCGGATATAATGTTTGTTGCAAACTCATATGCATAATGCAAAAACATAAAGCACTTAAAATAATTGCTTTTTTTGCACCAATGGTGTTTTTTATGCCGTTAAAAATTGCACCCCTGAAAACAATTTCTTCACAAATTGCAGGAAGCAATGCAAGTGAAAACAATGCAACAATTAAACTTGGAATATTATTTATTGCAAATGGCAAATCACCACTGGCAGAATAACCCCAACTTCTTATTAAAGCATCAAACCAATTAATTAACGGAAGAAACAAAAACAAACTTGCAACAGATATTCCTGCAACAATAATATAATTTAAAATGCCAACTTTTTTGCTAAGTGTTGTTGCAGAAAATGTGTTAATGTTTTTCTTTTTGTTATAAAGCAAAACAATTGCCAAAAATGAACCCTGACTTATAAGCAAAACAAGTGAATATACCCAAATATTAGAAAGCAAATTTTCTGCTTCAATTTTTGTTATTATTGAAATTATGCCCAAAACAAAACTAAGTGCAAACGAAACAATTATTGGAATTAAAATTGCAAGAATATATATGCTTGATGAATCTTTTAAATTATATTGTTTTTTCATGCTTCACCTTAAATATTATATTTTATTAATTATTAAATAATTATAACACCATTTAAATTATTTAGCAATTTAATGCTTAGCATACTAAAAAAGAAAAAAAATCATCTTTCGATGAGTTTGTTTGGTGACCCTGCCGGGAATCTCGCCTGTGCGACCATACCCGATAAACAGTGGATGGCCACTGTTTACCCTTCGGGAAATTTGCAATTATGCAAATTTTCTCCTTAATTCGATTCCCGGTGTTATGTAAGAAAAAACTCATCTTTCGATGAGTTTGTTTGGTGACCCTGCCGGGAATCGAACCCGGGATACCACCGTGAAAGGGTGATGTCTTAACCGCTTGACCACAGGGCCATATTAAATTTTAATTGGTAGCGGCGAAAAGATTCGAACTTTTGACCTTTCGGGTATGAACCGAACGCTATAACCAACTAAGCTACGCCGCCAAATTAATGGTTGCGGGGGCGGGACTCGAACCTCGCGACCTTCGGGTTATGAGCCCGACGAGCTACCAACTGCTCCACCCCGCGATATATGAATGCTTTAATATAATACATTAAAAAATTTTAAATGTCAATAAATTTAACAAAAAAATTTGAACATTATTCAAATTTTTTAAATATCAAATTTAATTTCACCTTCACAAACCCAATTTAAAAAGGTTTTTGCCCATTTTTCAATATAATTATTTGTTTGAACAAGTTCAATTTCAGCGTTTGTTTGGCTAACCAATTCATTAACCCTTTGCAATTCTGCATTTTTGTTTTTAAGTTCTTGTTGCAAACTTGAAAGAACACTGAATTGATAAAAAAGTGCAATGGCAATAAACACAAAAACACATACAATAAGCGAACATATTAAGGTTGCTTTTTTGCTTTCTTGCATAATTTTTGTTTTCTCCTTTCTTGAAAAACATTATACAACTTAATCAATAATTTTTCAAGTGGCGAAATTAAAATTTTGTTGCAAAGCCATGTTCCAAAAATAAAGCTTACTGTAAAATAAACACGAAAAATGCCAAAATTTAAGGTTGTTGTTAACAGCTGAAAAATAAGGCAAATAAAAATTACATTTAAAAAATCATAAATAAAAATAACAACTTTCTTTTTTGAAAACTTAAAAGGCAAGGTTATTGTTCGTGCAATGCAAAAAGCAATAAAACCGCCCAACAAGAAAATTAAAAAAAGGGAAAGCCCATTCATTTACTTATCCCCTTTTAATAAAACCAAACAATGATTTTTGCTTAGTTTTTTCACCGCTTACATATTTAATGCTGTTAATTCTGCCTTCAAGTTCCAACAAATTTTGTTCAATTGCAATTCTTTTAACAGTTAAGTTTGAACCTGTTATTAAAAGTTTTCCATAACTTGTTCCAACAAGAGTTTCGTTTTGAACACTATAATAAAGTTTTTCAACACCTGTTAATTTAAGTGCACTTCGGTTATCAATTGAAATTGTGCTTGGCATAACTTGTTTATTATCCATACTTCACCCCTTGAAATATGTTTATTAACAAGTTACATAATTTATTACCAAATTATTTTAAATTTGAATTTATTATGCGGAACAACCAAAAAAACTCTGCCTTCAACTTCACTTACTTTTCTTGGCCCATAGTTGCTGGAATCAAAACTGTTTGCCCTGTTATCGCCCAAAACAAAAATTTCATCGCTTTTTAAGGTTATATAGTTTTCAGTTATGCCAGCTTGGTGCAAATATGCCTTAAAATTTGAATAACAAACTTGCATATCTTGCTGACTTGCAATATACTTTTCTTCAAGTGCAACATTGTTAACAACAACCTTATAAACACCATCAAATTCCAAAATTGCAACCTTATCGCCACCAACAGCAACAATTCGTTTTATAACATCGCTGTAACTTTGCGTATCGTTCTTGCTTAGCACAACAATATCGCCTGCCGAATAATTATGTTGCTTTAAAATATAAACAACATCACTGCTTGTTGAATTTATATTTAATGTTGGATACATACTGCTGCCCTTAACAAGTTTTGGTGTTAAAAGAAAACTGAACAGCATCATAACACTGCAAAGAAAAACAACAAAAACAAGAAAAACATTTGAATATGTTTTTGCACATTTAACTTTAACTGTTTCAAAAATGTTGCTTTTGTTTGCAAAGTCCATAACTTAAAATCCTTAAATAAATTATATCAAATTTTTAACATTTTTTCAACATTAATTATAGGTATAAAATGCGCAAAATAAGTCAATAATTGAAACATGAAAAAATTTAAACTTTCAATTTTCTTAGATACTTTAACTTTTTTTGTTTTGCTTTTTGCAATTTCTTTTATTTGGTTCAGATATTTAATTAACAATGCAATAATAAGCATTATGCTTGCTTTGGCATTAAGTTTTGGTGTTATTTATGTGCAAAATCATTTAAGAAAAAATAAGCAAAAAAAGCTTAAACTTAAAAAAGACCTTGAAACACATATTATTGATTGCGCCGATGCGTTTTTGTTTAACACTTTTGAAGAAAACTCTGCTTTTTTCAGCGATATGCTTAAAGAAAAATATACAATAGATATAAGAAAAAATTTCTTATTGTTAAAAAATAAAGAAAGCACAATTGCATTATTTCCTGCCTTTGAAAGCAAAAAACTTTCGCAAGATAAACTTATTGATTGCCTAAGAAGTGTTAAGAACATTAACCTTACAAAAATTGTTGTGTTGTGCTATGATTATGAAATTAATGTTGCAACAATTTCTTCAAACTATAAGGTTAAAACTTTGGTGCTTAACAAAAATCAAACTTACAATGAAGTTTTATCAGTTTTTAAAAAATTCCCTGAGAAAAACAGTTATCAAAAAATTGAAGAAAAAATAACTTTTTCATTTCTTGTTAGAAACGCATTAAATAAAAATAAAATTAAAACTTATTTTTGGGGCGGTGTGTTTTTAATGCTTGCAAGTTTTGTTATTAAATATAATATTTACTATATAATTTTTTCAAGCATAATGTTTATAATGTCGCTGTTATGCTTGGTGCTAAATAAATTTTGGGTTGCTTCAAAAAGTGAAATTCTTTAATTGTTTTGAATTTCACTTTTTTTATGCTATATTTCATATAAGGAGTTATTATGAATAAAGTTGTTATTGTTGGCTGTGGAAATGTTGGAATGAGTTATGCTTATTCACTTGTTACCACTGGCACAGATATTGATGAATTGGTGTTAATTGATGTTAACACTACAAAAGCAGAAGGTGAAGCACTTGACCTTAATCATGCACTAAGTTATGCACCACGAAACATGAAAATTTATGCCGGAACTTATGCTGATTGCAACAATGCAGATATAATTTGCATTTGTGCTGGCAGAAACCAAGAAGTTGGCGAAACCCGAACAGATTTAATTTTAAAAAATTATGATGTTTTTAAAAGCATTATTACACAAGTTAACAAAACAAAATTTAACGGAATATATTTAGTTGCCACAAATCCTTTGGACACAATGACATATATAACCAAAAAACTTTCAAAATTTAATTGCAATAAAGTTATTGGAAGTGGCACCACTTTGGATACTTCGCGCCTTAGATATTTAATAAGTGAAGAACTTAAAATTAACCCCAAAAATGTTCATGGCTATGTTATTGGTGAACATGGCGACACCGAATTTGTGCCTTGGAACACCGTTATGATTGGTTGCAATAACATTAACGATTATTTAACCAAAAATTCGCAAAGCAAAATTGAATATGATGTTAAAACCAGCGCATATGATATAATTAACAAAAAAGGCAACACAAGTTATGGCATTGGAATGTGTTTGCAACGCATAACAAGTGCAATTTTTAACAATTCAAACGAAATTTTAACAGTTTCGGCTTACGATAAAGAACACGATATTTATTTTGCAAGGCCATGCATTGTTAACCGTAAAGGAATTAATCGATGCCTTGAACTTGACTTGAACAAAAAAGACGAAATTAAACTGCTTAACAGCATTAACGCATTGCAAGATGCCCGTGATAACATTTTAAGATTAAAAAAATAGGCAATTTGCCTATTTTTTTGATATACACAAATGAATTAATGAACATATTTAAGTTAGTTTAGTTACAACAATATTTGAATTAACAACCAAAATTTCACTTGTTGTTACATTAACAAGTGCAACAACAGCCGTTGCACCTGAAACAACTGTTATAATAAGCCTATTTGTTAAACTTGCAAAAGCATTTGGTGCCAGTGTTTCAATTGCAGTTGCCCTGCTATTAACAACACCATTAACTTGCAATGTTAAAGTTGCATTTATTGTTTCATCGTTTGGATTTTGAACAACAGTGTTATATTCAATTTCATAAACACCTTGCGAAAGAATATCAATTGTTCCACCATCAAGTTGAATTATATCTTGAATGTTATTATATTGATTAACATTCATAGGAATTATTTGATTTTCTTCAATAAAAATATTATTAAGCGAATAGAACTGAGCAATTCTTGTGTTTTGAATGGTTGTGTTGTTAGTGTTTCTTCTGCGAATTATTATTGTGTTATTGTTACAGCAGTTATTATTACAACAATTATTGTTGCAACGGTTATTAAAGCAATTGTTGTTTCTTAAAATTATTGTGGCCATAAATTCACCCCTTACTTCATACTATTTTTAATTTTCTTTTTTAGTTAACCTATGTTATAATTGAATCATGGAAAAAGCTGAAAGAATTAAGTTATATAATAAATGCCTTGAAAAGTGGGGTTATATACCGCAACTTGACCAATGCATTGAAGAAATGGCAGAGTTAACAATTGCAATTAACAAAGTTAAGCGAAAAAAACTTGGCGAATATAAAAACAACCCTGCAATTGAAGAGAACTTTGTTGAAGAAGTGGTTGATGTGTTTTTTTGCATTGAACAATTTATTGATTGGATTGGTGAAGAAAAATTTAACAAAAAAATGCAAGAAAAACTTGAAAAGTTAAAAAATGCAATTAATAACAATTAAGAAGAGAATCACCCCCTTGATTTTCTTTTTTTTTATGTTATAATGTTTACATGATGAAGTTATCTGCAAAAAAATATGAAAAAATAAGGCAAGTTTCAAACTTTTTATTTTATGAAAGTGAAGAAGAAAAAAACAAGCCTGTTATTAAAAAAACATTAAAAAAAATATCCAACATATGTTCAAACATTTTATATTACACAATGATTGGCTGTTCAGTTATATATTTTGTTCCATCAGGTGAACAAAAAACACAACAAGAAATTAAAGAAGCCGTTGAATTGTTAAATGCAGATGATAGTTATTATCACAACTTAACATTGGGTATGAAACATAAAATGAATATTGTTATTCCAAAAGTATACACCCCATTTGTTGTGCCTTACGGAACAAGAAATGTTGATATTGTTACGCCATCGAACTTTAACGATAATGCAAAACAAGCAATTAAAGATACAATTAAAGAATATAACAGTGTTCTTGACGCAATGAAAAAAGGTTACAGATTTAATTATTGCGAAGATAAAGCAAAACACCTTTATTCCATAGATGTTAAACTTAAAGATTTCACTGGCATTGAATGTGGGCTTAACACTTCAACATTGGTTTTGTTTAATGGATATAAAATAAACAATCAAATTCATGTTTCATATGAATATGCAAAATCTTACAAAGAATTCAGAACAATTTTCAGCCATGAATTGCTTCATACATTTGGAATTGGCGACCAATATTTAGTTGCAAATTCAACCACCGAAAGCATAATGTCAGTTGGTGTTAATGCTGGAAGCAATTATTTGGAACCAAACGATATTAAATATTTATTTGCAACACTTTATGATGTTAAAACACAAGATGATGTAAGTTATGTTAATTCTTACATTAACTACCACATGGAGACCTTTAACACTTACAGACCAAAAACAGAAATTAACGATGATGAACGAGATTTTTAAAATAAAAAAAACAGACTTTTAAAAGTCTGTTTTTTGTTAAATTTCAGTAGTTTCAACTTTTGCTTTGTTAATTTTTGGTTCAAGTTTTCTGTATTCCTTAATACCTGTTCCGGCAGGAATTCTTTTACCAATTATAACATTTTCTTTTAATCCACGAAGCGTATCCACTTTGCCTTTTAGTGCAGCTTCGGTTAACACACTTGATGTTTCTTGGAATGATGCAGCAGATAAGAAACTTTCTGTTGCAAGGCTGGCTTTTGTTATACCAAGAATTATTCTTTTTGCAAGTGCTGGTCTGCCACCTTTTGCAAGAGTTTCTTCGTTTGCTTTTTCAACAAGAGCTAAGTCAACAGTTGCACCAGCAACAAGGTTTGTATCGCCTGCATCGGCAACAACAACTTTTCTTAACATTTGTTTAACAACAACTTCAATATGTTTTGCGTTAATATCAACATCTTGGCTTCTGTATGTGTGAAGCACTTCTGTTAATAAATAATCTTGAACAGCTTTAATGCCCATTGTTGAAAGAACTTCTTTTGGATCAAATGAACCAGCAGTTAAAGGTGTTCCTGCATGAATCATATCGCCAGTTTTAACAATGCATCTTGTTCCAAATGGAAGAAGGTAACTTACATCGCCATCGCTTGTTTTAACAATAACTTCTGTTCGTTTATCAAGTTCCCTAACTTCGCACTTACCATTAACTTCTGAAAGTGTTGCAACACCCTTTGGTTTGCGGGCTTCGAACAATTCTTCAACCCTTGGCAAACCTTGTGTTATATCGGCTGCTGTTGCAATACCACCAGTTTGGAATGTTTTCATTGTTAACTGTGTTCCTGGTTCACCAATTGCTTGTGCTGAAATAACACCAACTGGTTCGCCCACATCAACAAGGCGGTTTCTGCTCATATCTTTTCCATAACATTTTGCACAAACACCATTGTGTGCTTTACAAGTGTGAACAGTTCTTATGTTAACTTGTTTAATTCCAGCATTAATAATTGCTTTTGCTTGTGGCAATGTTATTAATGTGTTTGCTTCAACAATAACTTGTTTTGTTTTTGGATGAATAACATCTTCAACTGCAACCCTGCCGTAAATTCGGTTTTCAAGGCTTTCAATAACAGTTCCATCTTTAACAATTTCGCTTACAACAGTTCCTTTAACTTTTTCGTTAAGGTCTGCAAAACAATCTTCTGTTGTTACCATAATGTCTTGACAAACATCAACAAGCCTTCTTGTTAAGTAACCAGCATCAGCTGTTTTAAGCGCTTTATCTGTAAGACCTTTACGGCCACCACGGCTGGAAAGGAAATATTCAATTGGTGTTAAACCTTCTGTGTAAGATGTTTTAACTGGAATATCAATTTCAACACCCGATGCGTTGGCAATGATACCAATCATACCAGAAAGCTGTTTAACTTGGTCAAGGTTACCACGGGCACCCGACCTTGCAATTAAACTTACACCACTGAATGGATCAAGGTTATCGATAACTTCTTTTTTAAGAACATCGGTTGTTTCGTTCCAAATTGCACAGTTTTTTCTTACTTTTTCAAGTTTAGTTATTAAACCACGCCTGAACATTTTTTCTGTTTCAAGAATGCGTTTATCTGCTTCGGCAATAATGCTTTCTTTTGTTTGTGGCATTTTCATATCGAAAACTGAAATTGTTATTCCGCTTAGTGTTGAATATTTAAAGCCAAGTGCTTTAATTTCATCAAGCATAACTGCGGTTTTTGTTGGGCCAAGAGTGTTAAATGCATTAATAACAATTTTTGCAATAACTTTTTTATCAACTGGCTCGTCAATTTCATATTTTAAATAGTTTTCAGGTTTTGTTCTGTCAATAATTCCAATATTTTGTGGAATAACCCTGTTATATATAATTCTTCCTGCACTGGTTTTAATTCTGCCAGTGTAAGTTTTTCCATCAACTTCAACGGTTCTTCTTAAATTGATTTCTGCTTCAATGTGAATATCACCATTTGCGTGTGCAAGCAATGCTTCATCTTCACTTGCAAATGTCATACCTGTTCCAAGTGCGTTTGGTTTAATAAGTGTTAAATAGTAACTTCCCATAACAATATCTTGGTTAGGTGTAACAATTGGTTTACCATCTGATGGTTTTAAAATGTTATTTGATGCAAGCATTAAGAACCTTGCTTCTGCCCTTGCTTCCAAACTTAGTGGAACGTGAACTGCCATTTGGTCACCATCGAAGTCGGCACCAAAGCCTGGGCAAACAAGTGGGTGAAGTTTAATTGCACGGCCTTCAATAAGCACTGGTTCGAATGCTTGAATACCAAGTTTGTGAAGTGTTGGCTGACGGTTAAGAAGAACTGGGTGATCTTTAATAACTTCTGCCAAGATATCCCAAATAATTGGTTTTTCGCGTTCGATTAAGCGTTTTGCTGATTTAGGGTTATGCGAAACATTCATTTCAACAAGGCGTTTAACAATGAATGGTTTGAAAAGTTCTTTTGCCATTTCTTTTGGCAATCCGCATTGATAAATTTTAAGTTCTGGGCCAACAACAATAACTGAACGACCAGAATAGTCAACACGCTTACCAAGAAGGTTTTGACGGAACCTACCTTGCTTACCTTTAAGCATGGTTGTAAGTGATTTAAGTTCGCGGTTTCTTGGGCCAAGAACTGCTTTACCCCTTTTACCGTTTTCAATAAGGCTATCCACCGCTTCTTGCACCATACGTTTTTCATTTCTGATAATAACTTCTGGGCTTCTTAGTTCAATAAGTTTTTTCAAACGATTATTTCTGTTAATTAATCTTCTGTATAAATCGTTCAAGTCACTTGTTGCATATCTTCCACCATCAAGTTGCACCATTGGGCGAAGTTCTGGCGGAATAACTGGAATACAATCCAAAATCATCCATTCTGGTTTGTTTCCGCTTTTTTGGAAAGATTCCATAATTTCAAGGCGTTTATCAAGTTTTAATTTCTTAGCACCTTTTGATTTCATCGATAATTCACGCAATTCTTTGCATTCTTTATCGATATCAATGCGTTGCAACAATTCTTTAATGGCTTCTGCACCCATTCCTGCACGGAATGAACCATAACCAAATTGTTCAATTGCATCTCTGTATTCTTTATCTGAAATAATTTGTTTTTCTTCAAAGTCTGTTGTTCCTTTATCAAGAACAATAAAACTTACATAATATAAAACTTGTTCAAGTGCTTTTGCTGAAATATCAAGGCAAGCACCAATTCTTGATGGAATGCCTTTAAAGAACCAAATGTGTGAAACAGGGCAAGCAAGTTCAATATGCCCCATTCTTTCACGACGAACGGTTTTCTTTGTTATTTCAACACCGCACTTATCACAAATAAAGCCTTTATATCTTATTCTTTTATATCTTCCGCAATGACATTCATAGTCCTTAGTAGGTCCAAAAATTCGTTCGCAGAATAAACCATCTTTTTCAGGTTTTTGAGTTCTGTAATTAATGGTTTCGGCTTTTGTTACTTCACCATGCGACCATTCTCTGATTTTTTCAGGTGAAGCAATTCCAATTCTTATTGAATGAAAATTATTTAATTCAAACATAAATTTCCTCCTACTTAGTCCCAATCCTCGTCAAACAATGAACTTTCATCAAACACAGTGCTTTCTTCAAGTTCATCTTCGGTTTCATCTTCTGGCTTAATATAATCTTCAAGTGAAACTTCTTCAAGGTCAGTTGATTGTGATTTATCAAGTGAAACTGGTTCATTTTCTTCGCTTGAAAGTTCTTTAAGATCAATTTCTTGATTGTTATCGTTTAAGATTTTAATATCTAAGCCAATTGCTTGCAATTCTTTAACAAGAACCTTAAATGCTTCTGGAATTCCAGGTTCAGCAATTTGTTCGCCTTTAACAATGGCTTCGTATGCTTTTGTTCTTCCTGCAACATCATCTGATTTAATTGTTAAAATTTCTTGCAAGATTGTTGAAGCACCATATGCTTCAAGTCCCCAAACTTCCATTTCACCAAATTTTTGGCCACCCATCATGGCTTTACCACCTAATGGTTGTTGTGTAACAAGGGTATATTTACCAGTGCTTCTTGCGTGCATTTTGTTATCAACCATGTGTTCAAGTTTAATCATATACATATAACCAACTGTAACATCGTTATCAAACGGTTCACCTGTTCTTCCATCGAACAATTTAAATTTGCCATTTGCTGGAAGATTGTTATCGATATACATTTGTTCAATATCGCTTAGTTTTGCGCCATCAAATGCTGGTGTTGCAACATGAATTCCAAGTGATTTTGCTGCAAGTCCAAGTGAAGTATCCAACAACTGACCAATGTTCATACGGGATTGAACACCAAGTGGGTTAAGAATGATATCCACTTGTTGACCATTTGCTAGGTATGGCATATCTGCTTCTGGCATAACAATTGAAACAACACCTTTGTTACCGTGGCGACCAGCCATTTTATCACCAACACTCATTTTACGTTTTTGAGCAATATAAACTTTAACAGATGTATGAACGCCTGCTGGAAGTTCATCTTTATTTTTCTTTGAAAGAACTTGAACATCAACAACAACACCGCCACTTCCATGGTCAACACGAAGTGAAGTATCCCTAACATCGCGTGCTTTTTCACCAAAGATTGCCCTTAACAATCTTTCTTCTGGTGTAAGTTCAGTTTCACCTTTTGGTGTTACTTTACCAACAAGAATATCGTCTGGCATAACTTCAGCACCAACGCGAATTATACCCCTTTCATCAAGGTTAGCAAGTGCTTCTTCGCTTACATTTGGAATATCACGGGTGATTTCTTCATCGCCAAGTTTTGTTGCCCTTGCATCGATTTCTTCAACTTTAAGTGTTATTGAAGTTAAAATATCTTCTTTAACAAGCCTTTCATTAATTAAAATAGCATCTTCATAGTTATAACCTTCCCAGTTAACAAATGCAACGCAAAGGTTACGGCCTATTGCAAGTTCTCCGCCATCGGTTGAACTTGAATCTGCAATTAAATCGCCCATTTTTAATTTTTGACCATTTCTAACTGCTGGGCGTTGGTTAATGCAGGTATCATGGTTAGATTTAAAGAATTTTGTTAATGTGTATGTGTCCACTTCGCCATTATCAGTTGTTACTTCAACTTTCATAGCATCAACATAAGTTACAACACCTGGACGTTTTGCAACAATTATTGCACCACTATCAAGTGCAACTTTTGCTTCTAAACCTGTTCCAACAAATGGTGCTTCTGGGCGAAGAAGTGGAACTGCCTGCCTTTGCATGTTTGAACCATATTGAGCACGAGCAGTCATGTTGTTTTCAACAAACGGAATAAGTGATGTTGAAACAGAAATTGGTTCGTTAGGTGCAACATCGATATAATCAATTTGACTTGCTGGAACTTGTGTTACTTCATCGCAATAACGGCAAACAACACGGCTGTTCACAAAGTGACCATCTTCTGTTAATGGTTCGTTTGCTTGTGCAATATAGCAGAATTCATCTTCATCAGCCATAAGGTAAACAATTTCATCGGTTGCAACACCTTTTTCTTTATCCACTTTTCTGTATGGAACTTCAATAAAGCCATATTCGTTAATATGTGCAAATGAAGCCATTGAGTTAATCAAACCGATTGAAGAACCTTCTGGTGTTTCAATAATACAAATTCTTCCATAGTGAGTGTGGTTAATATCACGCACTTCGGCACTTGCACGTTCTTTTTTAACACCGCCAGGGCCAACTGCTGTAAGCCTTCTTTTTTGTGTTAATTCTGCAAGTGGGTTCATGTTATCTAAAAGTTGTGAAAGTTGGCTGGAAGCCACAAAATCTTTCAATGCTTTGTTAATTTGCCTTGCATTAACAACACTTGCTGGTGTTACTTGGCTTAAATCTTGTGCTTGCAAATGTTCTTTAACACTTTGGCTAAGTTTTGTCATACCAATTCTTAGATTTGATGCAATAAGTTCACCAACGGTTGCAACCCTTCTGTTTGCAAGGTGGTCAACTTCATCAAGCCTGCCTAAACCTTCAATTAAATCAAGTTCATAAGAAACTGTTGCCAAAATATCTTCAATTGTTAAATGCATTGTTTGAAGTTCTTTTGCATTTTCTTTAATTGCTTTAAGGCGTTTTTCTTTGGTTTTGTTTTCTTTTAAAATTTGTGTAAGAAGTGGATAATAAACTTCTTCGGTTATGCCAAGGTCTCTTGGATTGCATTTAAGAACATTTTCAAGCCTTACCCTTGCGTTACCAACCATTGTGTATGCTTTGTTATTAACAACAACTTCAACGCTGTTAATTCCACTATCTTTAATTTGCCTTGCAGTTTCAGCAGAAATTGTTTCGCCTGCTTTAACAAACAATTCGCCATCGGCAGAAACAATATCTTTTGCACTTGTTAAACCTGTTATTCTGGTTGCAAGGTCAAGTTTCTTATTAAATTTATATCTGCCTGTTTTTGCAAGATTATATTGGTTCGAGAAGAATAATGAATTTATAAAACTTTCAGTTGCGCTTGCATTTGGAACTTCGCTTGGGCGTGTTTTTCTTGAAAATTCAATAAGTGCTTCTTCTTTTGTGTTTGAAGTTTCTTTATCAAGTGTGTTAACAACAAATGGGTGATTTCCAAAAATATCAAGAATATCTGCATTGGTTAAACCTAAACATTTTAAGAACACACCTGCTGAAAGTTTTGCACTTCTATCAATAATAAAACGCAAAGTATCTAAGCTTGTTTGATCAATTTGAATCCAAGTTCCCCTTGTTGGGCTCATAATTCCATTAAACA
Organism: Clostridia bacterium; assembly: GCA_045639255.1. GTDB lineage: Bacteria > Bacillota > Clostridia > Christensenellales > UBA1242 > JAZUCT01. Next base: position 3,580 of record JAZUCT010000008.1, on the reverse strand, counting down.
AATCCTTACCATTTTTATCGATTTCTTTATCGAAATAAACGCTTGGACTTTTTGCAATTTGGCTTACAATAACCCTTTCAACACCGCTGAAAATAAAAGAACCCTCAGGCGTCATGTATGGAATATCGCCTAAGAATACTTCTTGCTCTTTAACTTCTCCGGTTTCAGTTATAACCAAACGAACCTTAACTTTCAGGGCAACTGTGTAACTTAATCCTTTCTTTTTGCAATCTTCCATGCTATGTTTTGGTTGAGACTCCAAAACATAATCAACAAAGTGAAGTTCAGCCTTTCCGCTGTAATCAGTTATTGGGGAATATTCACTAAGAACATCGCCAATTCCTTCCTTTAAAAATTGTTGATAAGAATCTTTTTGAACTCCAATTAAATAAGGTAACTTTTCATATTCAGGAACTTTTGCGAATGAATATCTTTCTCTGTTACCGCATTTAATTTTTTTCAGCCCTAAATTTTTTTGGCTCATTAATAAATCTCCTTCAAAATTATTTTCTATTCAGTTGTAAAATTTAAAAATTTGTGCTATAAATAATAAGCAAAATTTTAAAAATTGCGCAGTGAGATTTGTTTTTGCACAATACTCGCTCATGATATTATATATTAAAAAAGTCAAGATGTCAACAATTTAAAACATCTTTATTTTTAAATTTATTTAAATTATTAATATTTAAGGGTGTAAATTTTGTTTTTTAAGCAAAATTAACACTTTTTTTGTTTTTATTAAATTCACTATGGACAATTTTATATTTATATGTTAAAATATTTTCAAAGGTGGAGCTTATGACAGAAATAACAGAAAAACAAACAAGAATAACTTTAAGAATGGAAACAATTCAAAAAAATAAAATTCTTAGTGGGCTTTCAAAAATGCAAGGCGAAAGTTATCAAGATATTTTTTCAAGCGTTTATAACGCAATTCTTGGTGAATATTTTTTGCTTAAATTTAATAGCATTTACAACCCTGATCTTCCTAACCGAGTTTCAAAACCAAAAAAAGAATGCGTGCTTGACTATTTAAACAGTGAAAGCTTATCGCATTACCTTGAATGTGTTGAGCATGTTATTTACGATGTTAAAAACACAGGCTGTTCTGTTAAAGAAGCACTTGTAAGAATTATTCCTAGGGCAAAAGCTTTATTTTCATCACTAAGCATTTATTCGTTAAGTTCCAGCATTGAAAAAGATGTTAAAAAACATCAAAGGCAACTTAAAAAAGGCATGGTTAAAAACTCAAACATTAACTCGCCTATTAAAGTTCCTGAAAAATGCAAATCTTTAACACTTCAAACAAAAAGTTGTGAAGACTATCGCAAAGAATATGAAAGTTGGGTTAACAGCAAAGAATTTCAAGATTATGCTTTTGAAGAAGAAGGCGGTTATACCTATAAAAATGGCAAATATGTTTTAGATACTGATTATGAAATTGAATAAAAAATGCACAGTTTAACATCTGTGCATTTTTTGTTTAAACATTATATACTTCTTGCATTGCACTGAAATCATACTTGCCATCTTTTGTAAGTGGTAAAGAATAAGCATAAACAACTTCAAACTTTGCATTAATATTATGAATAACACCCTTAACCGCATTATTAATTTTTTCGTTAACATCTTTGCTTGTTGCATTGTTTTTTAAACAAACAACAATTTTAATTTTGCCATCAATAAGTGGTTCATCAATATTATTAACAACACAACAGCATTTAACTTCTTTAAGCTTTGAAACAACATTTTCAATTTCTTCTGGAAAAATGTTTAAGTGTTTATATTTAATTATTCGTTTAATTTTGTTAACAATAAACACATTTCCAAGTTCATCGATGTAACCATTATCGCCTGTTTTTATAAAAGAGTTTCCATTAACAAGTTTAATTGTGTTTTTTTGCATTGGAACATTGGATTTTGCATAGCCCTGCATTAAAGTTGAACCACTTAAACACAACTCGCCCACTTCGCATGGTGCACAAACACTGTTGCCATCGTTAACAACAACAGCATTAACACCTTCACTGCATTTTCCAACACTTGCAGTTGTGTGAAATGCATTAATAATGCTTATGCCTGCCATTTCACTTAGCCAGTAACAAATTGTTACTTCACAATCTGCCCCTGCATCTTTAAGTGATTTATTGCAGTCTGCCAACACATTGCTGTTTAAAAATCCACCACCGCAAAGTGCATATTTTATGTGCTTAAATGCTTTGTTTGCAGAATGTTTTTTAAATATTTCTGTGAACATATATGGATATCCGGCAAAAATTGAAACTTTGTTTTGCCCCATAAGTTTAATTGCATTGCTTGAATTAAATTCTGGCATCATAACAACTTTAATGCCATTGCAAAGGGCAAAATGCATGCAAAGTGTTAAGCCAACATTATGCCAAATTGGCATTGCCATAAGAATGCAATGCTCTTCTGCTGTTAAATTTCCAAAAAACGATTTTAAGTTTTCTGTTGCAACATTAAAGGCTTTGCTTGTGTGCGCCACCGCCCTAACACAACTGCCTGTTGCGCCATTGTTAAGAATTGCTGAAACCAAATTGCTTGAACTATCGCCTTCAATTCTTAAACCGTTATCGATAAGTGAAAAATACTTAATGAAGTTTTTGTTTCTTAGCATGTTTCTGTATTTAAAAGATGCAACTGTATCGAATTTAAACTTTTGAACACCTGTTAAATAATCTGCAACAGAACATATTATAAAATTTGTGTTAATAAGTTGAAAATCCTGATAGTTATCGTTAAACCAACTATCCAAAACAAAAACATACTTTGCATCGTATTCTTTTAACTGTTGCAAAACATATTGACTGGAACTTTGCGGATTAATAAAATTAACAGCAGCGCCAAGTTTGTTAACGGCATAGAATATAACAAGCGCATTTGGAATGTTTGGCAAACAAACAAGAACTTTATCTTTGCGCTTTACACCATGAACTGCAAGCCAACCAGAAAGTTTTTCAATATGTGAAATAAGCGTGCTCATTTTTGTTTCGCAACCAAAAAGAGAAGTGGCAGAATAATCTTGCCTGCTGGAATTCTTTTCAATTAATAACTTATACATACTTGCCATATTTCTTTCGCTTCCATAAAAATTAATTTGTTATCTTATATATTATATATTAACATATTTGCATATTTTTTTGCAAGAATAACAAATTGAAATAAAACAAAAAAAGCAAATATTTGTTAAAATTTGCTTTTTTTTGATTTAATTAATTAAATTGATCTTTAAATGCTTTGCCCATTTTGCAAACAGGAACTTTGCATGCAGGAACTTTTACCTTTTCTTGTGTTGCTGGATTAATTGCTTCCCTTGCTTCCCTAACTTTTAATTCGTAACTGCAAAAACCTGGAAGTTGAACTTTTTCGCCATCTTTTAAAGCTTCAGCAACAACTTCAATGTAAGATTTAACAATTAAATCCACATCTTTTTGTGTGATTCCAACTTTTTCTGAAATTCTTTTAATTAATTCTGTTTTATTCATAAATTCCTCCAATAAGTTTATCAAGCATTAACTTGTTAACTTGATTATACCATTATTTTTCCCTAAAAACAAAC
>JAZUCT010000007.1:0-60440 GCA_045639255.1 Clostridia bacterium | reverse complement strand
GGTAAATATAGAATTTTAAGATCAAGAAACATTGCTACAAATAAAATTATTGATCTGCCAGGATACGATTTGTATTTAGACAATATAGATAATTTTGCAATTAATAAGTATTTAAATAAACCAAATGTGATTTGTATTCCTAATTTGTCCTATAGCCCAAGAGCATGCTTTTTACCTAAAGATTGTTTAGCAGATGGTTCTGTTGCTTTGTTGGAAACAACAAAAGATATTAATGAGAAAGATCTAGAAATCTTTGAAACTGATGAGTTTAGACAATATTATCGCGTTGCAAGAAATTATGGAACACGATCGTTAAATATTGATCGTAATTCAATATTTTACTTTGGAATAAGGAGAAAAAATGTTTGTACCAATAACTAAAGAAATGGTTGATAGAGCCAATATTGAAATAAAAAGAAGAGACCCCTTTATAAAGCATCACTTTTCTGTAGAACATTTAACAGAACATGATAGAGATATGATAGGATTTCTTGGGGAATTTGCCATGTCTGAACTTTTAGGGATAAATTTCAAGGATCAAATCAGAGAAAATTATTTTACCATTGATTCTGGTGATGGCGAAATTCAAAGTTTAGTATATGATGTAAAAACAGAAACCATACCAGAGCCATATTTTAATAAAGTAATTAATAGACAAGTCAGAGATGATGATGTTTTTGGTAGAAGATTGATAAATCAGGGACAAGTGCCATTATTAAGCAAATATAATATTGTTATTTTTGGTGCTTTTAAAAGAGGAGATTATTCAAAATGGTATCCTATTGGATACCAATATACTAACTATCTTATAAGCAATTATAAAATTACAAATAAGAGACCAGACGGTGGATTATATCCTTTTTCAGCACTACCAATTAAAACAAGTTGTCTTCTTGATATAAAAGATCTATTAAATGATAGGAGAAATTAATGAAATTTTTAACAGATAAAGATATATTAGAATTTATAAATACCCATGATTATGATGTTAGAAAAACAGGTAATGCAAGATGGATTGATCAAAAGTGTACAGCGGATGTAATTTGTATAATTTCTGACTGTGTTTTAAATTATTATCAAGAAAACGGAGACGTAGAATTCACTTCTCGTGATATTTGGTATAGTAAATATTCTGTAGAAAATATACAAAATATTTTCAAAAAAGTAAATGTTGAGTCTGATTCTGCAGAAAATGAGTATGACAAGTTCTTTCAACAACCAATGAAATTACTTGCTTATGCTGGCGTTCTTTCTGAAACAAAAAAAGGAAGAGAAAATATTTATAAAGTGGTAAATGAAGAAATTTTACAACACTTAGCGATCAGAGAGAGAAATGTTCTTGTATTTTTGAATTTATATATTACAAAAGTTTTACAGGATTCTGGATTATATTCATCATTTGATAATTTCTTAAATAAGCAAGATAAGATGAGTTATGATATGGTTAAAGAGGATTTCTATGTTTTTACAAAGAAATATACAGACATTGGTAGCAAAACTGGAAATAACCCTGATGCAGGAAGAACGGAATGTGGAAGAATATTTACTAAAGTATTAAATCCATTAGCTTATGCTAGAAACCTAAAAGGATCAGAAAGAGGAACTATATCCAAAGATATTATCTCTTATGATATGATGATGTATAACAGAGATAACTTTAGAGATATTTATGCAAACAAACCAAAATCTGTTTCACGAAAAGATTATGTATCTCAAATTAAATATAAGCCAAATCAAGCATACTACTCTTATCTTTCAAACAAGGCTAAAGCATATCTTAAAAAGTTTAATAATATTTATAGAGGAGGCTTGTCTGAAATATTTGAAGAAACAGAAAAGAATATTCCAGCAACTCAAATTCATCACATATTCCCAGAGGCACAGTTCCCTGTTATTGCTGGATATTACGAAAACTTAATTGCCCTTACTCCAAATCAACACTTTGTTAAAGCTCATCCAAACAATAAAACTCAATCTATTAATCCAGACTATCAATATACATGTTTGGTTGCAAAAACTTCTATTATCGAAGAAAACTTGGCTCAAGAAGCTGAATTTAGAATTTATGAATTTGGAAAGTTTTTGTATGTGCTTAAAACAGGTTTAGATGATGATTCTTATGAATTAGTTGAGGAAAATGATTATAATGGAATTCTAACAAAATTGGCAGTATCGTACAATAGATAATATTTAGAACGGACTAATTAATCCGTTCTTTTTTATTTATTTAACATTAAACCTACACTATTCATGATATTATGTGTTATAATGATTTTGAGGTTATTATGGAAAAGTACACAACATTAGGTATTGATAAAATTAAAAAGGTAAAAGAAGTTAAAGATGCTTCTATTTATTATAAGTCTGTTTTAGAGTTAGAGGCGAACAGCTCTGCTCACTTTAAACCTGAAATTAAAGAAGATAATAGACAAATGATGTTTAGAGATCTTGCAGAGTGGGAATTCTATACAAACGATGAAGATCTTGCGGATTATCCATATTATTTTATGATGAAAGCAAGATATATCTTAAAAAATCTCAAGAGAGATAATCATAGATACAAGCGCTCAATAGAACTTAAAAAATACTGGGGAATCCTACCTCCCGAATTTGAATTTGTAAAAAAGAACTTAACCTTTATAAATTGGTGTACAAGAAAAACTGACCTTGGAAAATATAAGTTAGTTTTAGGTGAGCTTTACATAAATAAATTATCAATGAGAAAGTTCGTTAACAAATATAAAGCACAGGGTTGGACAATAAAAAAATTGCAAAAAGCAAAAACCGAACTATTTTCAATTTACATAGAATGTTTGTCAAATAATGCCTACAAAATGAAAGTTGCAGATGTAACTTTCGAACAATTTACTGGGCGTCCATTCTCTCAAGATCCTAACGATTTGGATACAATGAGACAACAGTTGGCTGAATTAATTAATGATCTTAAACCTGCTACTTTCGAGTTTGAATCAGCCGAGCTAGAACCATTTGTTTTCGAAAATCAAAATCTCCAGGAAAAACCTGGCAAAAACGATAATTAAAGTTTTGATTTTTTTGATTTATTTTGATTTTTCAAGGTTACAAAAAAGATACAAAATCGCTCTAAAAATTATAATATATATAGATAGTGTAAAAAACTTGTGAATTTTGCACTATCAAAAATTTAATATCGACATCGCAAAAAGGGAGAATTTAGTTCTCTCTTTTTTCATGTCTAAAAGGAGGTGCGATTATGGAGCAAAAAGAAAGAATGTGTATTTCAATCCAAGAGATGGCTCAGTTGCTTGGTATTGGAATGACATCAGCCTACAAACTTGCAAACGATAAAGAGTTCTACCCTGCAAAGCGAGTTTGTGGAAGAATCGTTGTTCACTACGATTTATTGCAAAAGTGGATAAAAGAACAAAATAACTAGGAGTGATTATGGAAAACATTTTTACAGAGGTTAAAAATCGTTTATCCATAAAGGATGTTATTGAGCATTACTCCCTTGCAACATTTAACAGAGATAATAAATGCCATTGTCCGTTTCCAGATCATCAAGATGTAAAGAGTCCGTCGTTATCAATACTGAAAGACAATAATACATTTAGATGCTTTGGGTGCGATAAAAGTGGCAGTGTTATTGACTTTGTTATGATGTATAAAGGAGTTGATAAAGTCCAAGCAATAAATATGCTTAATGAAGATTTTAACCTAGGGCTCAGTTTTAAAGAGCAAAGCAAAAAGAAAATTGATATTAAAAAGTATCTGCTTGCATGTGAGAAAGACATTGATCAAACAGATTACTTTATTAAAAGAGGTTTGTTACCTACAACAATTAAGAAACATAGGCTTGGCTATGATAAAGTTAAAAAGGCAGTAACAATACCTTACAATGGCAAAATGAATTATGGACAAATTCGATATATTAATGAAAAAAGATTTTGGAAACCACCTACAAATGATGTTGGTGCAGAGCCAATCTATAATGAAAATGTAATCAACGATAAAGATAATGAGCCAATATTTATTGTTGAAAGTCCAATATGTGCAATGAGCGTTGAACAATATAACTCAAAAGCAATTGCGATATGTGGCGGTGGTGGTGTTTCAAAATTAGATAAGGCACTTAAAGGCAAGAAAATATCGAATCTGGGGTTTATTCTATCCTTAGACAATGATGACACTGGTGCAAGATATACAGACGAATTTGTAACATATTTCAAAGCCAAAAGAATCAGATATGTTATATGTAATATATCTGGCAAAGAAAAAGACCCTAATGATTTGTTAAAGAAATCATCGGAGTCGTTAGTAAAGAATATTGTAAAAGCAAGAAACGAGTTTTTCAGCAAATGCACATCGTATGGAGATTTAAAGTCGGCACAGGAAATAACAAATATGACATTAAAACCCGTGAATTGGTTGGTCAACGATTTATTCCCTACAGGACTAAGCATTATATGTGGTGCATCTAAAATTGGAAAAAGTTGGTTTGTGCAAAACCTTTGTTTATCTATAAGTAACGGGGACAAATTTTTAGATAAACCTACATCAAAACATGCTTGTTGGTATATGGCTCTCGAAGATGATGAAAGCCTATCTCAAACAAGACTTAAAATGATGTTGAAAGGTAAAACTGCACCAGCCAACTTTTTTATATCTTACGAAATATATCCAATGGACAAAGTTGACAAAGATAGACCTACATTAATGGAATATATTGCTGAAAATATAAAGCGAAATCCAGAGATAAAATGTGTAGTTGTGGATACTTTTCAAAAAGTGCGAAGTGCATCAGCCTATGGCGAAAGCATGTATGCACATGATTATAGAGATATATCCACACTGAAAAAACTTGCTGATGAGTTGCATATTGCAATAATCATTATTCATCACACCAATAAAATGAAAGATAGAGATACAGATGGCGATCCATTTGCTAAGATTAGTGGAACTAATGGGCTTATGGCAAGTGCTGACTGTATTTTTTTATTGGATAGAAAGCGTGGCGAACAAGAAGTTCAATTCGCTTTTACAGGTAGAAAGATAAGGTGCGATAACTGGACTATAAGTCAAAACGACGATATGACCTGGTATAAGATTGGCACAGCCGAAGAAGAAGCCCATAAAAAGAAACTTAAAGAATACAATAATAATCCTTATGTGATAACTATTAAACATTTATTAGCAATGCATAATGGAGATTGGAGTGGTTCTTCGACTAAGTTTATAGAAGAACTCGGCAAGTTATATCCCAACGGATTTCCTATAAATCCAAATCCTAAAAATGTTGGAAAAGAACTTAATGGAATATCTGCTGATCTAAAAGCGATTGATAATATAATTCACCTATATATCAATCCTAATGGTGGGACTAATGGTAGGTCTCACCGTTTTTATTATATAGCGAAAAAGCGAGAAGAAACCTCTATATATTAGATACATGTTATTCTTGTTATTGATGTTACGGGGACAATTAAAATAACATCAATAACATTAATAACATCAAAAAGGTATATAGAGATAATATGCTATTACTACACCCCAGGGGGATCTAAATCTCTACGAGTTCACCCCTAATGAGCGGGGCGGCAATCACGCACAAACTTTCGCGTAATCAAAAATCAAAATAGTAGTTTTTAATACTAGTAGAAAATATCTGCTAGTATTTTTTATTACTATAAGGTTTATTTGAAAAAACAAATAAATCAAAAGAAAATCAAATTATTTACAATAATTCGCAACCTGTGGCGAGTTTTATGTTTAAGCAAACAAATCTCAAATGTAAGACAAATAGCGAAATGTAAGGCGTTTCTGGGGCGAATTTCGGCAAGTAAAAAGATTTTTTACAACTTAATATTGTTTTTATAAAAAAATTAAAGGAATAACACTGGACTTTTTCATTTCTTTGCGGCTTAATGTGTCGTGAAAAGTGAGAGCCAGGTTTAAGGAGGCAAAATGAATTTAGAAAATACTAGAGTGATTAACTGGCGCACTGCTCAACAAGCATGTGATCTTATAAAGGAAAAAGATAACGATACTGGCATTACAAGATTTTACATTGTAAAACTTGCTAATGGAGAAAAAATCAGATCGTTAAAATCTGGAAGAAAGTTGCTTGTTGACTTTGATTCGCTTATAGCATTTCTGCAAGGTACAGAATATGAGTTCGAAGCAAAACAAATAAAGATTTAAGGAGGTTAAAAGTGGCATCGATAAGAAAAAACGAATTAAAAAATGGCACATCGTATAGAATAGTTGTTAAAGTTAAAAGCCAAAGAACTGGCAAAGTCGAAACAAAAAGTATGACTTGGAAAGTTCCAAAAGGCTTGAGTGATGATCAAGTTCAAAAACAACTAAAACAAGTTGCAGATGAATTTGAATTCAATGAAAAATGTAAAGAAACATCTTTCAAAGCAAACAACAACACTATGCGATTATATCAATTCATCGATAAATGGTTAGAGCGATTGGCATTAAATAGAAGTAAAAACTTTTATAGAATAGCCGATGCATCAACAAAAAATATAAAGGAGTTTTTCGGAGATATTAAACTCTCCGAAATAACCCCAGTATCAGTTCAAGATTATATGGATAGCATATCAAAACATATTGTTACAAGGCATAGTTCAAGAATGATAAAAAACTTAAAAAATGTAATGCTTGCAAAACTTCTAAAAATACGCCAGTTAACAGAGTTATCTGGAGTAAAAAGAAGTGTATATGAAAGTGCATTGGCTGGCAATCCAATAAGATATGAAAATGCAGTTGCAATGTGCAAAGGATTGCAAATACCATATGAAGAATACTTTGAAGATATTAAAGTAGAAAAACCATATGCAAAAGAATCAATCAAAAAGCATCGAGTGGTATTAAGTTCACTGCTTGCAAGTGCAAAGAAACTTGGGCTCATAGAAGATAACTATGCTTCCCCTGAATACCTAGAACCTATAAGAGGTTTTAAGGTTGAAGTTCCTATACTCAATGAGCTAGAAGCAAAGATACTGCAAAAGGAATTAGAAAAAGAAATCGATCCTAAAAAGCAAATATCTTTAATGATAGTTCTACTCATGGGTGTTCGTCGAGCAGAACTTGCAGGACTTGAATGGAAAGATATTGATTTTGAAAATAAAACGATGACAATAGCACGATCAAGTTTTAGAGATAAAGGTGGCAAAACTTATACAAAAAGCACCAAAACGGAATCGTCTGTTAGGTGTATTACAATGCCAGACAAACTGGTTGAGTATTTACTCAAATATAGAGAATGGTGGCAAAATCGACAATCATTATTAAAGGCAGTATGGAAAGACAACGATAGATTGCTATTATCAGACGACGGACGAATTGTATGCCCTACAATGTATGTGAAATGGTTGCATGTAATATTAGAGCGAGTAGGATTGCCAAAAGTAACATTACACTCACTAAGGCATACAAACATCACCCTGCAACTAATTGCAGGAGTAGATATGAAAACTGTATCAACCAGGGCTGGTCACGCTAGAGCCAGCACAACAAGTGAGTTCTACTCTCATTTCTTAAAATCTAGCGATAAAAATGCAAGTGCAAAAATCAATGATATATTCAACAGAGAAAAGGGGTTATATAGTGGCGACAATAATTAGAAACAATCTTAAAAATGGCATATCTTATAGAATTATGGTTAGGCAAAAGCAACCAAATTCAAACAAAGCAGTTGTAAGGTCAATGACCTGGAAAAAACCTTATGATATGACGGACAACGAAGCAAAGCATTACATTCATAAAGTTGCCTATGAGTTTGAAGAAAAAATAATCAACGAACTCAATGGTAAAGGTGTGAAAGATACTGATATCTCACTAATTGACTACGGTCTAGAACGATTAGAAAGAATGAGAAATGATATCTCTCCACACTCATACATTACAGGCGTAAGAATGCACGAAGAAATGCGAAAGTTCTTTGGAAAGATTAAGTTGAAAGATGTGTCTCCAGCACTAATTCAAGAATACCTGGATAAGAAACAAAAACAAGGCATTATTATAGAAAAAGCCTTGTTAAAGAAAAGTTTGAAACCAGTTCTAAAAAGTAAGAGATGGAAACTTAAAAACTTTGTAAAGAAAGCAAAAATATCCAAAGAAACATTCGAAAAAGCAGAACGAGGTCAAGAAATATCACTTGCGACTGCTGAAAAGATATGCAAGCCACTAGGCATAAAAATAAAAGATTATTTCGACATTATAACCACTAGAAAACCATTCGCAAAGGCAACGATCAATTCGTACAGAAAAAGCCTTTGTGCCACTCTTTCCTCGGCGAAAAGGCAAAGATTAATAGCGCACAACTATGCAAGTAGAGATTATATCGAAACTCCAAACGGAACAAAGAGAGATACCGTTATTCTGAACGAAAAGGAGTCAATCAAACTTGCACAGGAATTAGAGAAAGAAGAAAATATTATTATAAAAACTTCACTTATGGCTTGCTTATATATGGGAATAAGACGAAGTGAACTCGCAGGACTACAATGGCAAGACATAGATCTAGAAAACAATGTTATGAAAATACAAAGGTCAATGCACTCAACTAAGGGTATTGGACTATACTACAAATCCACAAAAACAGAAAGTTCAAAGCGTGAAGTAAGTATGCCACAAGCACTTACAGAACAATTAAAGGAATACAAAGTTTGGTGGGATGAACATAGACCATATTTCATAGATCCAAAGTTTAAGGATGCATTATTCAAGAAAGATACTTTAATGCCGTACAACCCAAGTATATTCATAACATGGCTTAGAAAGATTCTAGAGCAAGCAGGTTTAACAAAGGTAACCCTGCATTCACTAAGGCATACAAACATATCATTGCAATTAATGGCAGGAATAGATATAAAGACAGTTGCTGGAAGAGTTGGTCACAGCCAAACATCAACCACAACAGATATATATTCCCACTTCCTGCAATCAAGCGACAAGAAAGCAAGTAATATTATTGATAAAATATTTGAATAAAGGAGAAATAAAATGGAAATTAAAGTTTACAAATATCACTATATAGATCTTCGACCTAATATAAAAGATAATACCTTTGAACTGTATAAGGCTTTTTACTGGGAGGATTTTTCATATTATGGTGATGAGTTCATGGAAGAGCAATATGATCATACAAGGAGTCAAGTTTCAAAAGCTTTTGTTAAGGCTGGTTGGGAGGGTGATGGAAAAATCCAACTTATTTGGATTCCCCCTTTTATAGAAACAGGATTTGAATGTGATATGGGATCATTGATTTGGCATGTAAAACAATCAAATAACGGAACATCTTTTTTAGCATTCATTGATTGTGAACCAAGTGACTCATTTATTAATTTAACAAAATAAAACATAGCCCCTAGGAGAGTAAAATCTCTTAGGGGCTTTTTTTGTTTTAAAATTAAATATGATATCCCAATGATTCTAATGTAAAAAGCATAAAGTATAAAATAGCAACTTCGAAACTAACATTTTCTTTGTCCATTATCAAACCAACAAGTCTTTCTTTGTCTTTGGAAAGTTTAAATTCAACAACAGGATTGTCTAGTTTTTCTCTTTCTCCGTCAGGATCTGCATGTCCCCACATTTGTAGTGCTATGCCTGCATATCCAGTTTCAATAATACGAATGCAATTTTTTTGAGTTATTGATGATAAAATTGCTTTTTCAGCACTTAAGCCTTTTTCACGCATTATTTTCTTTAACATGTCCTGTGGATTTGTGGCGTTCTTGAAGTTAAAAGTTATTTTAGGTCTTGTATTTTTTACAGGCGCATCTTCTAGAAAAACTTTCTTAAATATCTCCAGTTTTGCATCATCATCAAAATCTTTTAAGTTCTCTTGTTCATAAAGTTTCCAGTCTGCAACTATCATGCTTTCAACCATGTTGGTGAAATAACCTTGTTTCTTTTGGTACTCTTCACGACAAGTTAATAATAATTTACCCAATTCCAATCTTGATTCAGAAGCTTTTATTAATTCTGTCCATTTATAAAAACCTGCAAGTCTGGAAATTACATGTTGAGCATTCATTAAAGAAAAAGGCTCTTCTTCATTAATATTAAAATTGTTTATAATTTCGTCAATGTCATTAAAAAAGCGAGGACTATAATCGTAGAACCCCTCGTCTTCATTATATACTCGTGTATTGAAATCTTTTAAAAGATTTTTTGCTTGTTGTTTAAAAAATTCTATATTTGTCATAATAATATTCTCCTTATTTATTGTGTTTATTGTCTGTAAATATAGTGCGTTCGTAAACTTTTTAGACAATAAACCTTTACATAAAGATTATATTATCTCATAAATGGCTGATGAAATCTTTGCACGAACGAGCAGGCTTGCCATAAAACCTACATATAGTATAGCAGAGAATATTCAATTTTGTCAATTATATTAGTCGGATTTAAAAATAAAAAAGCAGTCATAAGACTGCAATTGGTGTTCCCGAGTGGATTCGAACCACCGACAAACCTGCCTTAGGAGGGCAGTGCTCTATCCAGCTGAGCTACGAGAACATATGGGAATTTATGTGCTTATTTTAGCACCAAATGTCATCAAATGCAATATACTGCAAGAAATGTAATTTGATAACTTTTTACAGATTTGGGGTCAGTTTTTTATTTTGGTAATTTGTAATAATGGTAAAAGTGCCGTAATTACAAGGGTTTTGAGGGTTATTATTTTTGTCAGGGCATTCCTTAGGAGGCGATCGCTCTATCCAGCTGAGCTACGGCTGCGTGATTTATTTTTTAGTGGTTTGGGTGCAATTTGGGTGCAATTCGTGGTTGTGTGAGTTTGTTGTTATTGTGAAATGTCCGTGTTTTAGGGATTGTAGCAAGTTTATTTTAGTACAAGTCGGTACTTAGGAGGGGGACGCTCTATCCAACTGAGCTATTGGAACTTATTTTGTAAATTTGCATTTGCATTATAACACACTTTTTTTAAAAAATCAATTGTTGACTTGCACATAAAATTAAATTGTTAAATAATATAGATTTTAGTTAAAAATTTAGCTTAAATAATAATAACAAAAAAGGTGATTAATCACCTTTTTGTTTTTATTTAAGACCGCTAATCCATGCTTGCCAAAAAATATCTTCATCACGCTTAGCTTGTTCAGCAGCACGGGCTTGAGCGTTTCTTTCGTTTTGAGCCGCTTGCCTTCGAATTTGTTCGTTTTGCTGTTGAATTTTTTGTTGATTGTTAAGCATTTGATTGTTTTGTTCTTCAAGCAATTTATTTTGCTCTTCAATTTTTTTATTATGTTCCATTAAATCTTTGTGCTTATCATCTTCATAAACCATATTTATTGCTGCACGCAAATCGTCAGTTCTTCCCGACATAATAACTTGTTTAATTTTTTCTAACAGTTCATCGAACTTATTTAATAGATTCCAATTAACACCTTTTTCAGTTATTGCAGGGCATACCATAACATCGTTATTTTTTAAGTTTAAAACTGCCTGTTTAAATTCGTCTGTTATTAAATTATCTTCTGCATTTTTAATGTTAATTTTTATTTCGTCAATTGTTGCTTCGTGATTTTTAATCATTTCGGCTTTATGTATATTAACATATTCAACATCTTTTTTGTAAGCTTCTTCCATTCCTCTGTGTTCAAGATTATATGGAATATTTATATAATCGATTGATGAATCAACACCAAGGTGAATGAAAGCATATATCGATAAGAAAATTGCAATGCCACCTAGAACAAAAACAGTTATTTTTGTAGGGTCAACAAGTGCAAGAAATGCAGAATTAAGTTCAGGTGTTATATATGTAAGGTCTTCTAAGTAAAGTTGTTGTTTTGTTGCATGACACACATAAAGCATAAATAAAGAAACAAGAACTTGAATAATTGCAGGAATAAAAGTGTAAGTGAATTTAACTTTGGTTAGCAATAAAATAAGCACGGCAATATATGAAACAGAAATAATAGAAAGGGTTATTATAAACTCTGTAAAGGTTTCTTGCATATACTTAATGTCGGCATAACTCATTCCAGAAGTTAAACTGTCCATTCCAGATTTAACTGAAACAACTGAAAAAATGCTTGTGAAAATAAAGTATGCACCTACAATAGCGGCTGCAAGAATTAGAATAATTTTAAAAATATTCAAAATTTTAGTTTTATTATCGCATCTTTTAATATGTTCAGCCTTATTTTTTTCTTGTTGTTCTTTCATATTTGCAGAATAATAATCTCGAACATCAGCAAGTTCTTTATTTACGCGCTTTGCACTGTATTCATCATATGGGTTTTGAATGCTTTTTGTTGTATAATAATCGTTCCAACGCAAATCATTGTAAGATTTAAAGAATTTTGCATTGTTAATTTTATCAAATTCTTTTTGTTCGTTGTTAAGTTGTGAATTAAGTGAAGTTATTTTTTTTCTGTCAGAGTTTGCTTTTTTTAAAACTTCAACATCTGCTTGCAGAGATTCAATTTTTTTAATATTTTCTTGTAACCCCATAAAATATCCTTTTTAATAAATTTCTTATTATTTTTATTATATAATATTATATCAATTCACACAACTAAATTAAACAAACAAAAAGCCGCAAATATTTTGCCATTTTTAAGTAATTATTAATTTAATTGATTAAAAAAACTTAAAACACTTTTATTTTCTTCACTGCATAGTTTAAGAATTAACGCAGGGTTAAAGGCTTTGTTATTTAAAACAAGCACTTTTTGATTTTCAAAAGTTGCAAAATATGCCTTATATTTTTTAACAGCACACCAACCCAAATAAGCACCAAGCATTTGCAAATAAGTTAAATAATCTTTTTCGCTTATTAATTTTTCGCTATATCTGTTAAAAATTTCAGCATTTAGTGAATTAACAAATTCAAGTGAACTTTCTTGAAAATTAAAAATAACACCTTTAAAAGCATTTTCCAAAAGAGTTATGCTTGCAAGCCCCATTTGAACATAATAACAAGTGGCATCACCATAAGTTGTTTTATTTGCTTGCTTATCGGCTGAAATTGTGTTAAGGCAATCTAACAAACCTTGTTTTGAAATTTCAAAATCATAAAAAAACTGCAAATTTTCCATAATAATCTCCAATAACATTATATCATAATTTTATAAATAATCAAGACAACGCTACTCTAGATTCTCGCTATGTGCTTCGCACTTGCAAGAATGACATAGAGAAGAGTTTAATTGCCTTGCGAATAGAACATAATAAAATTTAAAAAAATTCAAACAATAAAATTATGTCATATTATAACTATCATGCAACAGCAAAAAAATTAATAAGCCAAAACAAACTTATTGGCTTTTATTTCACAAACAAACATAACAAAATTTCGCCTGCATTGGTGTTGGTTTTTAACGATTTTAAACACCCACTTATGCCAATTCGAAAACATATGTGGAAAGAATATTTTCCACTAATTAAAAATGCAAAAGAATTAACACTTGAACAATAAAAAAACAAAGGTCGAACCTTTGTTTTTTATATGCTAACAAGTTTAAACTTTATTTGCTTTATATCTTAATCTTGCATCTAAAATTTTCTTTCTTATTCTTATTGTTTTTGGTGTAACTTCAAGCAATTCATCATCGGCAATAAATTCAATTGCTTCTTCAAGGCTCATGTTTTTTGGTGGAATAAGCCTTAAAGCATCATCACTGCCAGATGCACGAGTGTTTGTAAGGTTTTTGCGTTTGCAAACATTAACAACAATATCTTCATATTTTGGGTTTTCGCCAACAACCATACCTTCGTAAACCGGCACGCCAGCGCCAATAAACAATGCACCCCTTTCTTGTGCGTTAAACAAACCATAAGTTATGCTTTCACCACTTTCAAAAGCAATTAATGAGCCTGTGTTACGGCGTTGAATTTCACCCTTATATGGTTCATAGCCATCAAACAATGTGCTTAGCACACCTTCACCCCTTGTATCTGTAAGAAGTTGAGATTTATATCCAAACAATCCCCTTGATGGAACTTTAAATTCGCATTTAATTCTGTTTCCATGCGGAGTCATAGAAACAAGTTCGCCTTTTCTTTCACCCATACGGCTCATAACAGCACCTGTGCAGGTATCTGGAACATCAATAAAAGCCCTGTCAATAGGTTCACATTTAACGCCATCAATTTCTTTAAAAATAACTTTTGGTTGTGAAACTTGAAACTCATAACCTTCACGGCGCATGTTTTCAATAAGAATTGAAAGGTGCATTTCGCCACGGCCACAAACACGGAAGTTTTCAGTTGTGTCGCCATCTTGAACACGAAGTGATAAATCTTTAACCGCTTCACGATAAAGCCTATCTCTTAAATGCCTTGAAGTAACAAACTTACCTTCTTTTCCAGCAAAAGGGCTGTCGTTAACCATAAATCCCATTTCAACACTTGGTTCGCTTATTTTAACAAAAGGCAATGCATCAACAGTGTTAGGGTCGCAAATAGTATCGCCAATTTTAACATCTTCAAGCCCAGCAATGCAAACAATATCACCAACAGTTGCGCTTTCGGTTGTAACTTTTTTAAGGCCTTCAAATTGGAAAAGTTGAACAACCTTGCCTTTAACAAGTTTTGTTTCATCGTGATAGTTGCAAAGTGTTACTTGTTGATTAACTTTAATTGAACCCCTTGTTATTTTGCCAACTGCAAGTTTGCCAACATAATCGTTAAGTTCAGTTGAACTTACAAGCATTTGAAGTGGTTTGTCTTGTTCGCCAGATGGTGCAGGAATATGGCTTAAAATTGTTTCAAACAATGGTTGCATGCTTGTTCCCAAGTTGTTTTTATCAAGCGATGCAGTTCCTTGCCTTGCCGAACAATAAATAATAGGGCTATCAAGTTGTTCATCAGTTGCATCAAGTTCCAACAAAAGTTCCAAAACTTCATCGCCAACTTCGTTAAGCCTTGCATCTGGCTTATCAATTTTGTTAACAACAATAATAACTTTTAAATTAAGTGCAAGCGCTTTTTCCAAAACAAACCTTGTTTGTGGCATTGGGCCTTCATAAGCATCAACAACCAACAAAACACCATCAGTCATTTTAAGAACACGCTCAACTTCGCCACCAAAGTCGGCATGCCCCGGAGTATCTATAACATTAATTTTAACCCCGTTAAACATGCAACTTGTGTTTTTTGCCAAAATTGTTATTCCGCGTTCCCTTTCCAATGCGTTGGAATCCATAACTCTATCTTGAACTTCTTGATTTTCCCTGAAAACTCCGCCTTGTTTAAGCATTTCGTTAACCAAACTTGTTTTGCCATGGTCAACGTGAGCAATAATTGCAATATTTCTTATGTTTTGATTTTGCATAATTTTTATCCCCAAATATTAATTTAAATTTAAAAAACAACATAGTATAACACAATCCATTAATATTTGCTAGTGGTTTGTTAAATTTTCTTTTTTTAAAATGTTACATTTTAAATAAATTTAATGGTTTGGAAAAAGTAACCAACCGCTTCAATGCATAACAAAATTTAAACAACACAAAATAAAATTGTCAAATAAAGGAGGTAAACATAATGAAATATCAACCCGGTGAAAAAGCGCCAAGGTCTGGCACTTATAAAATGGTTGATAGCCAAGGAAGAACGGTGAACACTGTGTATGTTCATAAAGACGATACACTTCCACCATGCATTAATTCTGGCTGTCACTACGAAGGTTAAGCTTTATTTGATAACCTAACTGTCACTTTTGGCAGTTGAAAACACCTTTCATCATAGGGTGTTAAATTAATTGTTAAAGTAAAAAACTTTTAACAATTCATAAAATGTGTGTTAATTAAACGCACATTTTTTGTTTTAACATGGTTAAAGTTTGGCAATTTAATTGTTAAATGATATAATAAAAACATAAAGGATTGATTATATGGAAAAAGGTAAAATTTTTGTTATTGAAGGCACTGATGGAAGCGGAAAACAAACACAAACAAAACTTTTGGTTGAATATTTAAAACAAAAGGGAAAAAAGGTTATAACCCAAAGTTTTCCTAACTATGCAAGCCCAAGTTCAGCACCAGTGAAAATGTATTTGCAAGGCGATTTAGGTGAATTTGCAACCGACACAAACGCTTATCAAAGTTCCGTGTTGTTTGCTGTGGATAGGTTTTGCACTTTAAAACAGTTGCAATCACAAATAGATCAGGGCGTTTATGTTGTTTTTGACCGCTATACAAGTTCAAACATGCTTCATCAAGCCTGCAAAATTGAAAATGAAAACGAAAGAATTAATTTTTTAAAGTGGCTTAACACTTTCGAGTTTGAATTGCTTGGGCTTCCAGCACCCGATAAAATTTATTTTTTGGATATTCCACCTGAAATATCAATTGCTTTGGCGCATGCACGAAACACACTTAAAGCAGGCACTCAAAAAGATATTCACGAGCAAGATGAAAACTTTTTAATTAAAAGTTACAATTGCGGAAAACAAATTTGCAAAATGTTTGATTGGGAAGTTATTAATTGTGTTAACAATAATGGTGAACTTAGGTGCATTGAAGATATTTCCAACGAAATTTGCTTAAAAAGCGGAATTTAAAAAAATACAAAGCAAACATTATGTTCATTTGCAATGGTATAATTATTGGATAAACAATGAAAAAGGCAAATAAACAAGTTTGCCTTTTAAACAAAAAACACCCAAAAGGGTGTTTTAATTATCTTTCATCATATTCTCTTTCTTCTTTTCTCATTTCGTGAACTCTTCTGCGTTGTTCACTTAAAGAGATTTTGCCTTCTTTAATAAGTCTGCAAGAAGTTTCAGCAACCATGTTATCTTTCCTTATAACATGTTCAACTCCGTTTTTATCTTTATATATGCAAGTAACATTAGCCATATAATTATCTCCTGTTTTTTAATTTGTTAGCCCATTATATCACAAACGAAATGGTTTGTAAATACCCAATTTTAATTTTTTAAATTTATTTTTTTAATTAACATTTGCAATCCACAAGCAAGCAAATGTTGCCACGGTTGCGTTTAAACACATCAACATAACTTGTTGCAGTAACAACTTCGCCATCAAGGTCAAGCGCAGTTTTGCAATAAAGTTCCAAAGTGCTTTTTGCTTCTGCAAAAACTTCTTCAACAGAGTTGCCTTCAACAACCAAAGTCATATCCTGCATTGAAAGCACAAACATATCAGTTTCATCGTCCACATACACAACGGCAGGAAAAATATATTGTTTCATAAGAACTGTCTCCAATTAATAAAATAAAAATTTAAATACATAAAAATTGTAACACAAAAAATTTTGTTTGTAAAATTATTTAAACCAAATTCTAAAATTAAGTTGCAATCTTTAAATAGTTAACTTAATTTAAAATATGAATTATAAGTTAAAAATAAAACTTTAAAACAAAAAATGTATATTTTTACCATTTTTTTTATATATTAATAACAGATAAAATGCAAGGCGGAATTTCTTTATGATGTATGACGATAATCAAATAATAAACAATGTTTCAACCTTAAACGAAATGGCAAAAGAATATGCAAAAAACATTGAACAAAAACAAATTGAAAAACTTTCATTGCCACTTAAAGAACTTTATGTTAATCAAAAAAAGGCACAATTTTGTTATAACTCTTTGCTTAAATTTGCAAAACAAAACGCAATGGGATTTATGAAAGACCTTCTTAAAAATACCACAGTTAACATCGAGAAAATAACAAAAATAATCACTTCGGTGGGCGAAACAGAAGTGATTAATGAAGCAACAAATAATTATGTTAAACTTTTTAAAGATGCTTTAAATTACGAAATATTTTCTTTAAAATATTGCATTTTATGTCAAAATGTATGCAAAAATGATGTAAACAGTGCAATTTTAACTGAAATTTTAACTTGTTGCGAAAATCATATTTCAAAACTTATTGCTTGTTTTTAATTAATTTTGTGTGTTAAGTGCAATTTGGCAATAGCCTTGTTCTTTTTCGCAAAGTGGGCAAGTGTTCCACGCAGTTTTGTTAACATTTTCAAAACCACATTCATCACACTTCCAACTTATTGGATTTGCAGACTTATAAAGTTTTTTATTTTTTAATTTTGTCCAAATTTCTTCAAGCATTTCGGTGTGAGTTTTTTCAACATTTGCAACCATGTTAAATAAATTTGAAATATCTTTAAAACCTTCATCGTTTGCAACTTTTGCAAAACTTGGATAAATATTTTCGCTTTCACTTCGCTCATTATCCATTGTGTGCATAAAAACTTCTTCCAAACTTCCGCCCTTAAATGGATATCCTGCACATATTTCAATGTTTTTAACAAGGCTTTCGCTTTGGTTAACAATTGTATCGTAAAATCTTTTTGCATGGCTCATTTCGTTTTTTGCAAGTTTTTTCAAAATATTCTTTAAATAAAAATATCCATTTTGTTCGCACATGCCAGCAAGAAATTGATATCTTGCACCTGCCTGACATTCGCCCGCAAATGCTCGGGCAAGATTTTTGTAAGTTTGTGATTGTTCAAAATTGTTCATAATTAAATTCTCCTGCATAAAATTGTTTCCGTTTTAAAAAATTTTAAACAATAATAAAAACAATTAATTAACTTTGAAAATTTGTTAATTTTTGTTAATATATTTTTGGTGATTTATGAAAAAAATAATAACTTCAATTTTAATATGTTTTTGCATTTTTATTTTTTCAGGTTGTGCACAATGCACATATTGTGTTGAATATAAAGAAAATGGTGAAATTGTTCAATCGTTCACCACAAACATTGATAAACAACAACTTGAAGATAATAATTTTTCCTACTCAAACTTAATATCAACCGTTAACAATATTTATGCAACATATTGGGCAAATAAGCAATCTTCAATGATATCAAACTTAAATAATAACCCCAATTTAACTGCAAGCGAACGCACAACTCTTTTTCAAAGCGTTAAAGGTGAAATTAAAAACTTAGAAAATGGTTTAATGCTTTCCATAACATATCCTTCCAGCACTGTTGCAAACCTTGTTAACTTAAACCCCAACGCAGTGCCTGATGAAAACACACAAAGTTCAACAAAATTAACCGAAACATTATTCACAAAAACACAAATTCAAACAATAGAAAATGCATTTGTTGGTGTTGAAGAAGCACAACTTTATGCTGAACTTAAACAAATATATGTTGAAAATGGGCCATTCAGCGAACAAGATTTAACTTTAAAACATGTTATTGCTTTTTCCACTTCACGATATAAATCCAACGCAACCTACACAACAAGGCAAAACAATTTAACCTATCATGTTTGGAATTTAAATTCAGTTCCCAACGAAAATGGCGTTATTGAAAACCAAAAACTTGAACTATATTTAACCCAAGCAAAACCGCTTGCTTGGTATGTGCTTGCAATTGCACTTGCGGGCATGTTTATTGTTGGTTCGTTTATAATTGTAACAATTAAACAAAAAACAACAAAAAAAGTGTAAAAGTTAAAATAACCACCTTTTAAAAAAATTATGCCATAATGTATGCTTAATTTAAAGGTGGTTTTTTGTTATGGAAATTTTTTGTCAAGACGATGTTATTTTGTTGGTAAGTGAATTTATTTCAAAAAATTATCCACTTAAAAAAGTTGCGGTGTATGTTGATGAAAACGAAATTAACCAAGCGCTTATTTATGCACTTGAAAAAAGTTTAACAAACAAAGTGATTGAAAACAAAGAAATAAGTGAAGATGTTGCATTTTGCGTTTTATGTGGCAGTTATGAATTTCAACAAGATTGCCTTAAAAAAATAACAAAACATAATTTACCATATGGAATTGTTGTTTCAAATCTGAGCCAAAGCAGTTTTATTTTGCCTTGTTTGCAAGGTGAAGTTTTAACAAAAATCAATTCACCAAAGTTTGTTGCATTTGAAAAACAACACATAAAAAAACAACCGTTTTCAAACAATCTTGCAGTGGTTTCTTTTTTGCAATCGCGTATGGTTTCAATGTTTGAAAAAGAATATTATGCACGGGTTTTTGAAAAAAATTATGTTTTGGAAATCAAACAAAAATTGCTTTCAGTTTGCAATTTAATTGATGGAATTATGGAAATCAAACATAAAAACATTCAAACAGCAAACCTTAAAATTTTAGATGCAATAATTAAATATTTAAAACTTCAACAAAAATATTCATATTTGCAAGAGTTCGATACCATTTCAAATTTTGCACACGATTTAACAAAAAGCGTTTTCAAAAATTTTTATGAAAACATGTTTGTTGCAAGTGTTTTTGCAACAAGTTTAATGGAAAAATATTTTGCATTATCGTTTAAAAACAGTTACACATTCAGTTATGAAAACAGTTTAAAGTTTTGCCCAGATAATTTTAACGAAAACATAATTGATTTTAAAAATGCCCTTATAACAAAAAATTTATGTTATAAATTGCAGGTTAATAAGGAATATTTTTTAAGTGAGTTGTTTCAAATAAAAACGAAATTAATTCTTAAAAAATACGATTATTTGTGTATTTTTAGTGATTTTGGTTATAAATTAACGCAAATTTTGCAAAAATGCAACATAAAAAACAGCATTTTAAAAGTTGCAAACTTAAAAACTGAAAATCTTTTTAAACAAGCAAGAAATGTTGGTTTGTTGGATTTTTAAAGTTTAATAAGTTTAAATTAAATTTATTGGTTAATAATTAATTTGTGGAGATTATTAACTGTGAAAAAACTTATTAAATATTTTTTAATTGTTGTTATTGTTGTTATTGCAATGCCAACAAAAAGAACTGGATTGGAAGATTTAATAACAAGCTTTAATTTGCAAAATGTTAAAAATGTTTTTTACACAACTTCTTGTGAAGAAATTGAAAATGCAAAACTTACAAAGTGCGGAACAGCGGTGTTTGTTGAAAGCGATTTAAAGTTTTGCAAACAAATTAAAAACAAAATAAAAAACATTAACGGGCAAAGCATAAGTTTTTCTGGCAATGAAACATTATATAACTCAATGGTTAACAATTTGATTAATGTTAGGGTGTTAACCGAAAATGTTAGCAATGTTAAATGTTGTTATGGATATAATAATAAATTAAATAATTCAATTAACATCGATGGAAAAATTGTTAACATTCAAATTGCAATAAACAACAATGTTATAACCATTGGCACACCGGTAATTTTAGGCAGTTATTAAAAGTTAAACAAATTAAAAAAATAATGTTTAACTTTTTTTATTTTGTTAATAATTGCCATAGGAGGTTATTTATATGAGTGAGTTAGAACAAATTGCAAAGAAAGCAAAATTTAACAACTTCATGAAAAAATTTGGTTATTGGGGAATTTTTGGTGTGGCAGTGTTTGCGTTATGCCTTACCATTGTGCTTACAAATGTTCAGCCAAGCAAAAATAATGGGCCAGAACAACAAGTAAGCACAAACGCAATTGTGTTTTCAATGCCTGTTGCAAGCACAACATTAATTAAAGGCTTTTCAGATACTGAACTTCAATATAATTCCACACTGAACTGTTGGCGAGCACATTATGGCGTGGACCTTGCCGCAGAAGTTGGAAGTGAAGTTTTTGCAGTGCTTGATGGAACAGTTAAAAGTGTTACCACCGACCAATTGAATGGAACTGTTATTGTTATTTCGCATGCCGATGGTTTTGAAACAAGTTATGGCAGTTTAAACAAATCAGTTAAAGTCAGTGTTGGCGATAGCGTTTTAAAAGGCCAACAAATTGGAGTTGTTTCATTAAGTGCCACAAACGAAGCAAACGATGGTGCACATCTGCACTTTGAAGTTTTGAAAAACGGAACAAATGTGGATCCAAGCCTGTATATTGCAATTAAGTAAAATTGCTTTACAAAAATGGTTTAATATTGTAAACTTTAACATATAATATTTAAAAAGGGGAGTTTACTCTATTATGGCAAACAACGATAAAACACTTGCTAGCAGATTAAGAAAAATGATTGCAAGTCAACTTAATATTAAAGAAGATAAAGTAACCGATCAAGCAAGAATTATTGAAGATCTTGGTGCCGATTCACTTGATATTGTTGAAATGTTTATGACATTGGAAGAAGAATTTGAACTAACAATTCCTGACGAAAATGTTGTTGAACTTAAAACTGTGGGCGATGTGATAAGCTATATTCAAAACGAAGTTGAAAAAAAATAAAGTGAGAAATTCTCACTTTTTTTGTTTGTTTTTTTGTTGTTTAAAATAGTTTTGTTTACACTTTTTTTATGTTTAATTAATATGTTTTTTTGCATATTTTTGTTTGGTGCTTTGGCCACCACGAATGTGTTTTTCAAAATTATTTTTATCAAGCAAAGCACAAATTTTTTTATAAAGTTTTGCGTCAATTAAGGGTAAGTGCCTATGAATATCTGCGTGCAATGTGCTTTTTGCAAGGTTAAAGTGTTTTGCGGTTTTTCTTATGGTGGATTTGTTTTGTAACATATAAGTTGCACACTCTAAGGTGCGAAAGTGAATGTAATTCATGTTTTAACTCCTTAATGTTCGGTGTTAAAATATATGAATTAATTTGTAAGAATATGTCTAAAAATGAAAAAACAATAAACAATAAATTTAAAAACGAAACAAAAAACCCACCTTAATTTTGGGGTGGGTTATTTAAGTGTTCAATTTTGCTTAAATGGTTTTTTTCTTCCATTTTATCAAGCATGTTATAGCGGTCAGTGTTAACAATTGCTCCAAGAATTCTATCTTTAACAAACGGAATATCTTTTTCCAAATCTATTAAAAGATTTTTCATATATTCCCGTTTGGTTTGGTGGTTAACAGGGCAACAGTTATGAAAAACTGGCATATCTTTTGAAACATTTGCAATAAGTCTTTCAGGTGCAAGCACAAGTGGGCGAATAACTGAAAGCCCAGTGTTACTCATGTAAGAAACAGGGTGAAAAACACTTAACCTGCCTTCATAAATAAGGCTTAACAAAAATGTTTCCATAATATCATCGGCATGGTGACCCAGTGCAATTTTATTGCAACCCAATTCTTTTGCCTTTGTGTTCAATGCTCCCCTGCGCATTTTGGAACAAAGCGAACAAGGGCTTTTTTCTTTGCGTTCTTCAAAAATAACCGAATAGATATTGCTTTCAACAACATAATAATTAACATTCAGTTCTTGCATAAAGTCTTTAACTTTTGAATAGTCACTTTTGCCTTCAAACAAATCAATTGTTATTGCTTGAATATCAAATTTTTTTGGATAAAATCGCCTTAGCATTGCCAACGCTTTAACAAGAACAAGGCTATCCTTTCCACCACTAACGCCAACGGCAATGTTATCACCTTCTTCAATCATGTTATATAACTCAACTGCACGCCTTACATAACTTAAAACTCTTTGCATAAAAATCACCTTTTAAATTCCTAAAAATTTTGCCATAAAACAGAAAAAGTGTCAACATAAATATTATTTAATTAATTTTAAAAAGCATTAAATAAAATTTGTTAATCCCCTTTAAAAACAAGGCAAAACTCAAAATATGTGCTTAAAAAGATTGTCGAACTTTAAGATTAAACTTCTTAAAGTTTGGTTTTTTGTTTGTTTGACTTATATTATTTATAATATTATACTTAAAGAAAATAAATATTGCACAAATATTTTGCACTATTTAAAACAAACTAACAAAAAGGCGATATGGTGAAAGTTATGAAAACAAAAATTTTGGCACTTTTAACATTGTTTATTGGTTGTGTTTCATTGTTTGTGGGTTGTTCCAATCCATATAAGAACATGAAAATCCATCTTTCCGAAACTGAAATAAAAATTGAGTTAGAAAATAAGCAAGAAGATATTCAGCCAAAAGTTGTTACTGCAAGTGTAAGCGGGGTGGGTGAAAATGTTTCAAAAAATCTTATTGTAACCACTCAAAGCAGTTGCATAAGCCTTTCAACAGTTGTTAACGAAAAAGGCGAAACAGAGATTTCAATTTTGCCAATTTTAAGTGCAACCGAAAAATCTGCCGTTATAACAGTTGCCAGCCAAGAAGGTGGAAAAAGTGCAAATATTTCTGTAAGCATAAGCATTAAGCCAACTGAAATGTTTTTAAACGAAGGTTATAAACCAGCAGTAAGTGTTAATGGCAAGTTGCAACTTAACGGCGATTTGGCTGTTAACTATGGCGAAGGCGGAGATAACATCACCGAAAAAGATGTTAAGTTCAGCCTTGTTGATGAATATGAAAACATTGAGTTAACACCATCAGGATTGCTTTCTGTTGGCAACAAAAAACCAACAACAGAAAATGGTGCAATTCGTGTTAAGGTTGAAAATATTGCAACAAGCCTTACCCCTAAAAATCAACAAGGGGAAGAGCAATTCTTAGAAGTAAGGGTTATTGAAGCAATTAAATCACTTGATGAAATTTCAATAAAACTTGATAACCAAGATGTTCAAGAACAACTTATAATTCGCCTAAACGATAACGCAAAACCAGTTTTAACCTTTGAAACCGCAACAACTGAAAACTATGAATTTAATGTTGTTTCACAAAACTCAACAATTGTTAATGTTTTAAAACTTAACGAAAAAAGTTTCGAACTTTCAGGGCTTGTGGCAAAAGAAACAGTTTTAAGTGTTTCATGCTTTGTTTCTGGCTATGAAACATATTCACCTTTTAACTTTGAATTGCCAATTAAAAATGTTTTTGTTCCAACCGATATTTTAATTAACAACTCAAATCAAACTGGCCAAGAACTTTCACTTTTCACATCTTATGTAAATGGAGTTTTAGGCACAGCGGTTAAACTTAATGTTTATCCAAACGGAGTTGAAGAAGAAAACAGTTACATAAAAATAAGTTCTTCGCACCCAGATTTTTCAAAAATCACTTGGTTGTTCAGTGACGAAACTGAAATAACAGACCTTCAAAACATTCCAAGCGGTGTAACAATTTATGCATTTGTAAATGGCGAAATTAATGGGCTTGATGGCATGGAAATTGTTTTTGAAAGCACAAATTTTGAAAATATTTCTAACAACATGATTGTTAAAACATATCAAGGCATAGCAAATGCAGAAATTGAAAATTTAACCGAAATTTCAACAGCAACCGATAAAACAGAAAATGTGCTTATGATTGAAAAAGGCAAATCATGCACACTTAACCTTGTTTTAACCGACGCAAATGAATATGTTATTAACCTTGAAAACACAGATTTAGTTGCAAAAGTTTTAAATGGTTCAGAAATTGTTGATATTGAAAAAACAACCATAACCGATGGTTCAAACAATAAAGAAGTGTTTGTTCTAACAGGTTTGGAAGTTGGCGAAGTTAACATTGAACTTTCTTCTTTAAACAGTTTTAATATTGTGTTTAAAGCAAAAGTTGTTGTTGCAATTGATGAAACACAAATTTCACTTTCACTTCCAACAATAAACGAAAATTCAGGGGTTGCTTACCTTGAATATAATGCAGAAAATAAAACTGCAAAATATAAAATTTTCCAAAACAAATCAATTGATGTTGCATTTGTTAAAAACAATAATGCAACAGTTATTGAAAAATTTTCTGTTCAAGCAAACAATAATTGTTGTTCAGTTTCTTCAAACGGCACAATAACAACAGGAAGTTATGCAAAAGGCAACTCTGCAATAATTTCAGCAACCATAATTGGTTGGAAGTTTGAACAAAGTGTTTGCACAGAATTTAAAACAACTTACATAATTAATGTAACAATTGTTGAGGGCATTTCAAATGTTAACATTGTTGTTGATGGCGGTTTCAGTGACACAATTTATATGGCAGATAGTGTTGGCGCGTTATATCCAAACCTATCAAAAACCAGCCTTTCGGCAACACTTAATGAAAGCATTTTTAACAGCCTTAGCCTTGAAAATGAAGATAAAGTTGAAGTTAATTGGCAAATTAACGATGTTGAAATTGAATGGGCAGAAGATGTTGATTATTTAAACATTAAATGGCTTCAAAACATTAAAGCAACCAAAAACGATAACAAGTTAACACTTTCGTTTGCTTCGCTTGATGCATACGATGAAGGCAGTGGCTTTTTAGGTGTTAACAGCATAAACTTCACAGTTAATCTTTCGTTCAGCCAATATGGTCGCCAAGTTAAATTCTTTAAAGAAATAAAACTTGTGCGTGCAACCATTATTGGAAATGTTAACATTTTAAACCTTGAAGAATATAACGGAAACAAAAAAATTGCATCTTTAAAATATCAAAAATATTTCGATGCACGCAATGGGTTAAACTCAGAAAATAACACATTCACAATTAATGCACAAGTAACACCACTTAACGCATTTAACAAAAAGTTAAGATATTTTTCTTCAAATCCAAACATTGCAACCGTAGATGAATTCTCGGGCAAAATAACACCAATTTCAGCCGGCGAATGTTATGTTTATGTTGCAAGGGAAGATAGTGTTACATCGGTTATTAAAGAAAATGATGTTTTAAAAGTTGAAATTGAAAATGGTGGAAACCCTGAAAATGCACCAAAAGCAGAAATAACCACCATTCAAATTTATGTTGCTGATGGCACAAAAGAAAATCCGTTTGAAATAAAAACCGCAGAAGAACTTTTGGAAGTTAACCAAAGTGCAGAAAATCTTTCATATTTCTATGTTCTTAATGCTCATATAAACTTAAACAACATTAACTTTGCACCAATTGGTTCGCTTAAAGATGAAACCGGAATTGAAATTGGTTTCAGTGGTGGTTTATATGGTGGCCGAGATGGTTTAAACTTTGCCATTTCAAACTTAACAATTATCGAAAGCAATCTTAATGCTGAAAAATATGCACTTCAAAACCTTGGGTTTGTTTCAACCCTTAAAAATGGTGCAAAACTTGAACGCATTAATCTTGTTAACTTTAAAATTCAATCAAGCACAGCACAAAATATTGGTGGTTTGGCTGGCTTAAACTTAGGCGAAATAACAGGAACTTATGTTCACTGGAACAATAATAGTTCAACTGAAAATGAAGGCACAGAAATTCTAACTTCATTTAACTTTGAAAACTTTGATTTAATTGGCATAATTTCAGCATCTGAAAATTCAAGCGTTGGTGCTGTTTCAGGCACAAATAACGGCAAAATTGAAAGCGTTTCAGTGCATTGTGTTAACGAAGATGGCGTTGCATTAACAGGTGGAGTTGTTGGTGGAATTGCAGGTTATAACAGTAAAAGCATTTCAAATTGTTTTGTTAATGCAAACATAAACGGAACCACAGTTGGTGGAATTGTTGGAATTAATCTTCAAGATTTGGGAACAACAATTGAAAAATGTTATGTTGAAGCATATAAGTCAAACGAAACAATTTCAGGAACCACAGTTGGTGGAATTGCAGGCGATAATTATGGCTTAATTTCATTAAGTTATGTTCGCAGTTTTGTTATTGATAACTTGTTAACAGGGGTTTCTCGTTGCGGTGCATTTGCTGGCACAAACAGTGGCACAATTTCACAAACTTATGCTCTTCTTGGCTCAAATATCAGTGCAGTTGCACAAAACAGCGGAACATTGCAAGATTATTTTGTTAATTCTGATTTCCACAAAGATAATTCAGATAACTGGGAAGCAAACGAACTTAAAAACAATCCAGTTGAAAAAATCCCAGAAGGTTTGGAACTTAAACTTAACACCATTGAAAACTTTGTTAATCACGAAAATTTAAACTCAACTTTCATTGCGTATTTAAAAACACCAATCATTGAAATTGAAAAAATAAGCGAAACACTAAACCTATATGCACTTAATGAATTGCTAACTGTAACACCAAATCCAAGCGTTAAACATCTTCAACTTGTGGCACAATCTGATAACCCAAGTGCTGTTTCAATTGTAATTGATGGCGGTGTTGCAAAATTCAAACTTAATGGCGAAGGAAAAGCAACAATAACCTTAACAGCATTAAAAAACAAAAATGTTAATTGCAGTTTTGATATCTTTGTTGTTAATGGAGTTAATAACATTAACTATGTTTCATCTGCATTTAACGAAAACAAAGATGTTTTAACAATTGAAAAATATCAAACAGTTAAAATTAATGCAAACGCAACTTTTGATAATTTTGATGTTAACAAAAACATAAGTTATGAACTTTCACTTTCAGGCAGCGACCTTTCACTTTCAGAAAGCGAACTTGCAACTTATGGCTTAACATTTAACCCAAGCACTTTAACATTTACAGCAATAAAAGAATGTTCGGTTAAAGTAACTTTAAAACCATATATTCAAATTTCAGCAAATATTAAACATTATCTTTCAAACACAATAACTTTCACAATTAAATGCACCGAAAGGGCAAACCTTATTTCAGTTAACAAAACAAGCGAATCAATTTATCCAATTGACGAAACTGAATTTGTTGTAACTCTTCTTACAACAAAAGATATTGTTTCAAATTCAAATGCCGAAAAATTGGAACACCAATTAACAGGCAAAAGCGATATTTTATCTGTTAATATTCAACAAGGTGAAATAAACACAACTGAAATTAATGGAAACACATATTATCAAACAACCTACACTTTCTTAATTAAAATTCATAACAATAAAAAAGCAACAATTTCACAAAACGAACAGTTTGAATTTAAGTTCTGGACACATTTGTGGGAAAACGAAGAAAATATCACAGTTTTTGCAACATACAACTTAACAGTTATTCCACAAAAACTTATTAACATTTCAGCACAGCATTTCCCACTTGGTGTTGGACCATACAGGCAAGGAAATTCAGATAAACCTGTTGAGCCAGAGCCATCAAGCGATATTATAATTCCGGGCAATGTGGGAATTTTGCAACTTGATTTATATCCAACCTATGCAAAAATGGAAAATATTTATATTTCTTCATCTTCTGCGGGTGGTGATAGGCTAACTTTTGAACAAGTTAAATATGTTGCAGATAGTAACAACACAGGCTTTTATAAAATTGAAAAAGTTTATCCACTTCCAATTTATCAACCAGATGGAAGCATTGCGCTTAATGTTGAAGAAAATGTAAGCATTTACTATTTAAAAACTTACATCAGCAGTGATATTGCTGAAAACACAACATTCACAATAACTGTTCGCGGAAAAGGTTCGGCAAACAGCGAAGATATTATTCGTGCTTTCGATTTTACTGTTAAAAATTCAGCAACAACAACCATAACACCAACAAAAAACAATGCATATGTTAATGAACTTTCAGGCAATTCTGTTTTTGTTGCTGGCATGGATGCTGAAATTAACTTTAATCAAATAAGGTTCAATAACGAAAATATTGATGTTAAAGTATATGATAAACAAGAAAGTGCAACAGACGATTTCACTGTTGAAAGAAAAGCCGATGAAAAAGGCAACTTCATTTCGATGGTAAGTGGCAACACAACAACATATCCTTACTTAATAAAACCTAATGTAAATCCAAATGAATTATATGGCAAAACTTATATAATTAAATTCACAGTTGTTGCAAACATAAATGGTTTAACTGAAACAATAGAAACAAAAAAATCAATTGTTTTTGTTAAAGAAAAATTGGTTAACTTTGCAATTGAACCATGTGAAACAGACGAATTTAATGGTTTTGGCGATGTTCCATATAATGGTCAGCGTGATTATTTAATTTCTGCAACTTATTATTCAGCAGAAAATAAAAATGGTAAAACAATAAACTCGAAAGATTATAATAAAATTCGTGGTTTAATAAGCAGCAAATATTTAACCTTAGAAAACCAAATTCCAGATACAAATGAAAATGGAATAATTCGTATGTTCTTTAACACACAAGGAACTTTCTCTGTTCAAGGATATTCAACAAACTCGTCAAAAATATTCTTAAATTCAGCATATTCATATAATGAAAATGGAGAATTTGTAATTTCAGAAAGTGAAAACAATAAAATTGAATGTAATATTGCAATTAATGTTAATGTTTATTCAAGCGACGATAATCCATATCCAATATATACATCAGCAGAGTTTATTAAAAAATTAAACGAAGAAACCGAAAATCCACTTGATTATATTCTTATGAATAATATAGTTTTGGAAAATTATACTCCAATTAACTTTAATGCAAAAAGTGTTGATGGAAATGGCAGAGTTGTTACAATTAAAAACTTCGATGCAAGTTCATTCTATGAAAGCGGTTTTGCAAACGAAAGCATTGCACTTGGCTTGTTTAACAAAGTAAGTGAAAATTCAATTATTAAAAATGTTGTTCTTACTGTTGAAAGCACAAAACTTGTTAACAATTTACAAGATGTTAATGAAGATGAAAGCACAAACTTAACAATGTTTAACAATGTTAATGTTGGTTTGTTCGCAGTAATTAACAACGGCATTATTAACAATTGCAGTGTTGGAAATTATGAAGGTTACGATAAAAACTTGAATGGTTCATATAAAGCATATTCAGAAAAGGAAAATCAATTAACCTACACATTCTTAACAGCAAATTCAAGCGTGTCAAAATCAAATTTCAGTTTGTTTGTTGGCACAAACAATGGTTACATTTCAAATTCCAGGGTTAACGGAATTAACAATGGCGACCTTTCAAAACATAAAACATATTCAAAAGAACAAATTCACTTGCAAGCAAACGGAAATCTTGCTGGATTTGTTGGCATAAATAATGGTGCAATTTCGGCAAGTTATGCAAAAGCAATAAAACTTGAAAACACAAGTTCATTCATTGCAGAAACAAAAACTTCTGGTTTTGTTGTTTCAAATAACAACGGTGCAAGAATTATGTATTCGTATGCAGAAGGTTTTGGTGAAAATTTTGTTATATCAACCCCGGGCAATGCTCTTATTTCAAAAGGCACTGGCGCAGGTTTTGTTTATGAAAACACAGGCCTTATTAAAGAATGTTCTGCAAACATTTCGGTTGAAAATATCTTATCTCAATCAGGTGGATTTGTTTATAACAACAAAAATTCAGGTGAAATAATTAATTGTGTTTCATCTTCAAAAATCACACCTAACAGCACAAAAAATTCACTTTTCAGCGCAATTAACACTCTTAACCAATCGCTTAACGAAGGTTCAATAAGTTATTGCTATGCTTATGAACAAGAAAACAATTTAAGTGTTGTAACTGATGTTGAATCAGGTGTTGCACTGATCGATAATCACAATTTCCACAATTCAACACCTTACAGTTTTGCAATAAACAACGAAACTGCTAACTGGAATGTTTATCAAGATTTTGGTCCAGTTCCGGTTGTTGCAGAACAAAACATAAGCAGAATAAGGGAAGTTGTTTCTTCAAACAATAAAGCAACATCAAGCCTTAACGAATTCAGTTATAACGAAGTGGGTGGTCAATGGAATGGCTCAGCAAAAACAAAACCATACCTTATTTATTCAGCCGAAAGTTATAACGATTTCATAAAATTAACAACAGGTTATTCAAGTTATCATGCAATTTTGGTATGCGATATCAGTTTTGAAGCATCAGAAATAACATCGCAAAAACTTAATTATAAAGGCACATTTAACGGAAATGGCTTTAACATTTCAAATGTTTCGCTTGTAACAAACGAAGCAAGTGCCAATGCACCACACAGTTTTGGTTTCTTTGGTTCAACAATGGAATATAAAGTTGAAACCGAAAAACAAACCGTTATTAAAAATGCAAACTTTAATGTTGTTGAAGTAACAGCAACAAAATCCTACTTTGTTGGAACAGTTGCTGGAAAAATGAAAAACACACACTTATTCGATATTTCAATAAATGGTGAAACCGAAACAGCAGTAACAGGCAGAAACTGGGTTGGTGGAATTGCTGGTTATGTTGAAAATGTTAATGCATTTAATTGTGTTAACAATGGTGTTTCTGTTGGTTCAGAATTTGCACACGGAAGCATAACAGAAGTTTGGAAATCTGAAAACGAAAACAAATTCAGCATGGAAGATGTGTATAAAGACAACATGTTCTATGATGCCAATTATAAATTTAATGGCGATGAAAATTTTGTTAATTATTCATATGCAGGTGGTTTATTTGGTGTTGTAAATGATATTGATAATTCGTTAACAACAGATATTAATGAATCAAGTGTTTTAAACAAATTAACAACTGAAAATAAAGTTATAATCAAAGGCGAAAATGCAGGCGGAATTGCTGGTTATTTAAGCAAAAATTCAACAATTAACAATGCTGAATTTATTGCAGTTTGGAACCAACAATCAACCGATTTCAGTCAAGGAATTTATGGCACGCGAAACGCTGGTGCAATTGTTGCGCACAGTGCAGGAAGCATAGGTTATGTTCGCCTTGATTGTTCGCAAGAAAACAAAGAACTTGCAGATTCAACAACAGCACAATTAACAAGTGAAAACACACATATTTCAAACCTATTTGCAAAAACAAATTACAGAACTGGTGGGCTTGTTGGTTATATGATTGACGGAACAATAAGCAACAGTTATTCACGCATTGATGTTCGCAACAGAAATGCCCATATAGCAGGTGGCCTTGTTGGTGAAGCAAAAAATGGAAGCATAATTAAATGCTATGCAACATCTTCGGTTTTTGCATACTTAAATTATACCGAAGGAAAAACTGAAATCTTTGCAAGAATTGGTGGCCTTGTTGGGCTTAAATCATCAACGGTTGGAATTTCAGCTTGTGTTGCACTTAATAAATGGAAAAGTGAAACTGTTTCAGCAATTTCATCAAACTTTGTTATGGGAAATGAATTATGGACCACATCAGATTGGAACAGCGCAAATTATTCAGAACAAAAAATAACAGCACCAAACTCTGTATATGGTGTTAAAATAAATTCTTTTGGTCAAACAAATAACACTTACACTTTCCAACAATATATTGAAAACAGCAAAGTGGAAATGGTTATAGATAAAGAAGTTGTTTCAGTTAATTTAAGGGATTATGTGTTCAGCAAATTTAGTTTAAACTGGAATAAATCTGGCTTATTCCCAACATTAATAATTTATAATCACAACACATATTAATCAAAAACAAGGCGATTGCCTTGTTTTTGTTTGCATTTAATTGACTGAAAGAATTTTTTATTATATTATATATAATAAAGAAAATGTGGCACATACTAACTTAAAGTGCCGAATTTTAGGGGAAAAGTTATGAAAAAAATTGCCTACATATTAACAATAGTTTTAAGCGTTTGTTCGCTTTTTATGTTTGGTTGCACAAACAAATATAAAAACTTAAAACTTGAATTGGAAAGCAATGAAATAACAATTGAAGTTGTTGAAGGCGAAGAAAGCTTTAAAAACATTTCAGCAACTGTAACAGGTGCAGGCAAAGGCGTTTCAACTGCTGTTATTTTTTCAACCCAATCAACAAACATAACACTTGTTCCGCAAGAACAAGTTAACAACACCACAGAATGCAAGGTTATTGCAAACCCAAATGGCACAGGTAATCAAGCAGTTGTAACAGTTGCAACCCAAGAAGGTGGAAAAACAGCAAATGTAACAGTTCACCTTGTTCGTGCAATTCAATCTGCATCATATAATGAAGAATATAATCCAGCAGTAAGCATAAATGGCAGATTAAAAATTAACACAGGGCTTGCAATTAATATGGTGCCAGAAAACACCACCGAAGATGAATTTACATATGATTTCCCCGAAGAATTTAAAACCAACTATAATTCCAATGGAATTTTTATTGAAAATGGCGAACTTATTGTTGGCGAAACCATGCCAGAACAAAACAAAATTTTCCTTATTGCAACAAACAATGCTAAGCAAAACATAACAGTTAATTTTGCTGTAAGCGTTGTTCGTGCAATTAATTTAAGGGAACAAGTTAATGTTAATGCCGATGGCAAAGAAATTGAAGAACTTGTTATTGCACCAAACATTCAAACAAAAGTAGCACTTAAATTTGAAAACAAATTAGGAATGGAAGAAAGTTATTATTCATTCCATGTTGAATCACAAAACTTAAACATAGTTTCAAATCCAGTTGCAACTTCAAACATTAACGAATTCACAATTGTTGCAAACACAATTGGCGAAACAAAGCTTGTTGTAACAGCATATGTAACTGGCTTCGATATGCAGTTTGCATCTTACACTTTTGAATTGGCAGTAAAAGTTAAAAATGTTCCAACTGGAATTAATTTAATAACAAAAGATTATTCAACAGGTGCAAGCACTGTTATTAAAGAAACCGATGTTTTAACAATTTATGATGTGTATGCAACTGGTATTCTTGGAACACAACTTACAACAGTTCTTACACCAACCCCAACAGATGTTAACGATTCAACTTTCTCAATAAGGGAGGTTGGAACAGGAAACTATTTATCTAAACTTGATATTGTTTATTCTGATGAAAGTTCAGTTTCAGATTTAACAAACTTATCAAACACAGTTAATTTATTCTTTAAAGTTAACAAAGATTTTGAATTAACTGAAATAATTGAATTCGAAATTGAAATTGTTTCAGATTTTAATAACGAAGTTAAACAAGCGGTTAAAGTAAGGCTGGTTAAAGGCATCTCAGACCTTTCAGTTTTAAAAGATGAACAAAACATTTCAAGTTTAAAAATTATAAAAGGAAATATTGCAACACTTACTGTTAAAGCAACAGGTTCAAGCAACGAAGTTATTGAAGTAACAGAAGAAAATATTAAACTTGATTTTGGCGTAACTGGTGCAAGTTACATAAGTGCACAACGAAACGCAGAAAAACCAGCAGAATTTGAAATAACTGCAAACACTTGTGGAAACACAAAAATAATTTTCAATTCAAATAACGGAATTTCACTTGAAATTGAAGTTATTGTTTATCAACCATACAAAACATTCACTGCAAATTTTGAAATGCCAAACAGCGATATAGGTGAACAAACATTTGTTGATGGTGCAAATTCAAACAGCAGTGTTGAAAAATTGGTGTTTGCACTTTCTTCATCACTTAAAATTAACATTTCATATTTTGCCGATGAAGAAAAGAAAATTCCAGTTGATGCAACAATTCTTAATGCATACATAACATCATCAGACCCATTATCAGTTGCAGTGTTTAACAAACTTTATATCACAGGCAGAAAAGCCGAAACTTTTGCAACTTTAACACTTTATATCGATTCTTATAATGAAAATGGCGAACGCAAAACTGACAGGCTTGAATTTAAAGCAAAAAGTTATGTTCCACTAACACAAGTTCAACTTAACCATAACAGTTTAACATTGCTTGATTCAAACACCCTAAGTGCGCTTGACAGAAGTTCAGGCGAAACCATTTTGGAGTTAAGGCTTAGCCCAATTAATGCAACATTTAATGCCGGCGATGATATAACTTGGAGTGTTCCGGGTGCTGAATTAACCGAAAACGGCTATGAACTTCAAGGGCACAGAATAAAACTTGATAGCACAAGTTTAAATTCAAACAAAACAAAAGTAAGTGTGTTCTTAAATGGCACAATGGAAAGTGCAACAATAACAGTAACAGCAACCGCAAAACAATATGCAAGGTCTTACACACAAAGTTGCACAATAACTGTTCAAAAATGTGTTCAAATTAACAACCTTGAAATTACAAACATTAAAGAATATTTAAATCCCGCAGTTGCTAACTATGATTTATATTTTAATGCAACAAAAGGTTTGGCAGACTCTAACAGCGTTCCAGAAGCCGAATTAAGCGATGGAAAAGATAATTTCTTTAAACTTACACCACGCATTTCACCAGCAAATGTAACAAACTCGAATGTTGTTTATGTTGTTAAAAATTGGAATAACGAAACAGATTCTGAAATTGTTAATGCTGAAAAACCAGTTGTTCTTGTTGCAAACGACGGCAGAGTGTTTGCAAACACAGCAGGTTTTGCAAAAATATATGTTATTCCTGCCGATTGCTTATCTGAACCAATCGAAGGCAAACCAAAAATAACTTATAACGGAACAGAATATTTTTACGACCAAAGTTTAACAAAAATTATTTATGTTCAAGTTGCCGATGGAACAAAAACAAACAAAATAAGAATTGAAACACCAGCAGATTTTGTTTCAATTAACACAATAAAAGGTCTTTCACTTCACTATGAACTTCATAACAACATCGACCTTGCAGGTGTTGGTTCAATTTATCCAATTGGTTATGTTTATTCAGTTGAAACAAATCAATATGAAATTAAGCCATTCACAGGTTCAATTGATGGTTGCCTTAAAGATAAAAATGGAAACAATAATTATTTCAACATTTCAAATGTAAATTTGGAAGGTGTTGCATACCAAGGTGTTCATGTTGGCTTGTTTGGAAATCTTAATAAAGATATTAAACTAAATCAAACAGCAGAAATAAAAAATTTAACAGTTT
Source organism: Clostridia bacterium (assembly GCA_045639255.1). Taxonomy (GTDB): domain Bacteria; phylum Bacillota; class Clostridia; order Christensenellales; family UBA1242; genus JAZUCT01. Next base: position 24,184 of record JAZUCT010000007.1, on the reverse strand, counting down.
ATGTTAACAAAATTTCGCTTTCAAACTTCCAACTTGGCTCACAAAGTAAAGTTTATATTGGCACAATTTCTGCAATTAACACAACAGGCACAATTTCAAACTGCAATGTGTTTGTTAACAACATTGAATTCCAACATAACAGTGAATCAAATCCAAATCCGAAAAATTCACTTGCAGGCCATGTTAAGTTTGGTGGAATTTCAGGAATTAATGGTGGCAACATTGAAAACTGCAAAGTTTCAGGCAATGTAACATTGGGCTATACAACAAGCATTGCAAACATTGCTTTTGGCGGAATTGCTGGCGAAAACTCTGGCACAATTTCAGGCACTGAATCAAAACAAACAGGTTCAAACTCAACCGAATTTGTTTCAAGTTATAATTTCAGCGATGTTGATGTTATGCTTAACATAACAACTGCCAATGCAAACATAAAAATTAACGAAAACGAAGATTTAACCGCTGTAAACTTCGGTGGTGTTGCAGGCACAAACAGTGGCACAATTCAAAACATGGCTTATGGCGGAGTTCTTAAAGGTTATTCAAAACTTGGCGGAATTGCTGGCCAAAACTCTGGCGCAGTTTCAAATTGTGTTAACCAAGGCAATGTTTATTCTGTTGGCGGAAGTCATATTGGCGGAATCGTTGCACATAACACAACAATCATCGATGAAAGTGGCACAACAAAAACTGGCACAATTTCAAATTGCAGTTTGCAAGCATTCAACTATGTTGGCAAAACAATTAATCACACAGCAATTGTTGGCTATAACAAAGTTGGAGGAATTGTTGGCGTTGCCGATGATGAAGAAAAAATTGAAAACTGCTATGTTCTTTCATATTATTCATTAAGAACAATTGAAAATTACACAAACGGCATTTCAAACTATGAAACCGATAATTTAGGCGGAACTGGTTATTATGGCGATATTCTTGTTTTTAATAAAGATGGCTATAACAAAATTGGATTAACAAATTCACAAACATCAACTTCAACTTGTTCAGTTTATGTTCAAGTTGTTGATAAAGAAACAACAAAATTTGTTATTGCCGACACAGTTAACACTGTTCCAACTTCAATCACAGCAAGTGTTTCAGTTGAAAACGAAACTTTTGCAGATCAACCAACAAAACTTGAAGAAACAAAACTTCTTCTTCCATTCTTTGAAGAACTAAATGCATCAAACCTAAATTCTGAAACAATATATTCAAAAAACACACATAAAATTGCAGATTTAATTAAAGTTAGTTGTGTTCCAGCAGAAGCAACACAAAAATTCATAGTTCAAACTTCAAATTCAAATGTTATTTCATTGGATAATCAAGGAAAACTTCATGTTGTTGGATTGGGTAAGGCAATTTTAACAATAAGTTCAATTTTTAACAGTTGCGAACCAAAAACAATTGAAGTTATTTCAAGTTACCCAATTGCAAACAAAATAAGTTATATTAACTCTAATAACCAAGAACCTTCAAAGTTAGTTTTAAGAAAGGCTCAAAATTCACTTTTAACTCCAGTTATGAGTTATAAACTTGCTATTAGCGAAATTGAATGCAAAGTTGCAAACGGCATTTCAATAGAGGCAATCATAGAAGATAGTGATAAATCTTATGTTGATTTAGATAAAAATATTTATAGTTACACCCTTAACAGTTCAATTGTTGTTTCAGCACTTGAAAAAACAACCGAAGATGTTAAAATCACATTCACACCAAGCCTTAAAGTTGAAGGCGAAAATGTTACAACTTCACTTCAACAAATAAGCATTCCAGTTTCTGTTACCGAAGGTGCAACAGATGTAACATTTAGCCATAACAATCTGGAAGTTTCACAAATCGACACCGTTGAATTCACAGTTTATGTTAACACCGATGTTGAAGTTAACGAATTTGCTGTTGAAGATATAAGTGCATTTGAAAATTTAACTTATGCATATAACAACTCTCAACTTCAAGTTATTGCAGGAACACCATATGAATATGCAGAAAACATAATTGCAGTTAAATTCATAGCAAAACTTAATAACACTTATCAAGTGTTCACAGAAGATACATCTTTTGAAATTGTGTTTACTGATAGCACAATTTATAGAATTGAAAATAATAACAAAATTTTCACAAACTTCACATTTAACTTTATTGTTAAAGCACAAAAAGTTGAAAGCATTTATGCAAATAACTATAACGGCATAAAAGATAGTTCTTCAACCTTAACTTATATTAATCCAGATAACTCTAACTCAATCACACCTGGTAACACCAGCGTGCTTGAAATTGATGTTTATCCATTCTATGCAAACATTAAAGATATAACTGTTGTTAACACTGGTTCAAGTGAAGATAATGTAACATTTGAACAAGTTATTCGCACAGGCAATGTTAAAGAAAATGAAACAAAAGATGGCTTTAACTATTCATATAAAAGTTTATTCCCAAGGGCAGACTTTATAACCGATGGAATTAAAGCACTTCCAATTTCAAAAACAACAGGCATTGAAAACGATAATATTGGAACAATTTTCAACCACGATAACATTAAATATTTATTCGATGGCAAAATCTATTTAAAAACACTTATTAAATCGGGTGTTAGCGAAAACAGTAAGTATGAACTAACAATAACAGTTACAACCCTTGAAAACATAACAATTCAAAAAGTTATAACTTTAAAAGCAGTTCATTCACTTTCAATTGAAATGACTTACACTTACGCATTCGAAAATGGCGGATCAGATGTAAGAACAGCATCTGCAATTGAAATCAAAAATGATAATGACAAAACCAATGCACCAACAATTTATTTGCCAGCAGGTAAACAAAATTGTGGTGGCGAATTAATAATTAAAACAATTGGTTTTAATGGCGAACCAACAATTAAATGGGGTAACTTAGGCCATGGCGGAAACAACCCATATACATTAAGCACAGAAGGGCTTTCAGTGGGTGACACTGGCACAATTGAAGCATCAATTAACATTCCGCTTGGAAACGGAACAAATGTTGAACAAACAATATGCTTAAATTATCTTGTTGTAGATATTGTTATTCCAAACCTAGTTCTTGCAAAAGATTCAACCGTTGCAATCGATAAAATTTTGGATATTCAAGTAGGTAAAGAAGATCAACAACTGCTTATTTATGATGAAAACTGGATTGGTTCAGGTTTTGAAGATATAATCAACGAATTAACAAAATCAAAAGTTGAACTTAACGATAATAAACTTACAGTGAAAAGAGATATTCTTGCAAGATATTGGTTTGTTGTTGAAGAATCAGGCAAAACAACAGAATATAAGCCTATTAATTATTTATCGCAAAATCTATCAAACTCAATTGAAGTTGTAACAGACGATAATGGTAAGCATTATTTAAGGGCAAAAAACACACTTTCAAATCAAACAATTGCTTGCCGATTTGAATATTACTATAACAATGGTAAGTTAACCCTTGTAAAACAATCTGAACCTAGTGGACAAACAACTTTCACTGCGTCAGCACAATTCACAACTAACATTGGAATTTATACTGACCCAAATCTTCCTGCTCCAATATATAGTCAAGAAGATTTTGAAACAATGGCAGAAAATCAACACTATATTCTTATGAATGATATAGAACTTGAAAATTATTTGCCAATTTCAACAAAAGTTGCAAGTTTCGATGGTAACGGATTTAACATTAACATTAAAAATTATGGCATAGATTTAAACAACGAAAATTCAACTCTTTCCGACACATTAAATCTTGGCTTATTTGAAGAAGTAAGCAAACAATCAACCATAAAAAATGTTAAAGTTGTTATTAACAACCAAAATAACTTTGATTTATCAAACACTTATCGCAGTGTTAACTATGGCACAATTGCTGCAATCAACAATGGTGTTATAACAAACTGCACAGTAAGTTTTGAAGATGTTCAAGTTAAACTTGTTGAAAATGTTTTAGGTCGAAAATATTATGCTGTAAGTGGTGCAACTTATGGTAAAGTTTATAACGAAGCAACCAAAACATTTATTGAAGCAAGCAAACCAACTTTCTCGCTTGAATTCACCACAAACGAAAGTTTGGCTGGCGATTTAGTTAATAATATTGGTGGACTTGTTGGTGTTAACAATGGTTACATAACAAACAGCAAGGTTGAACAACCACTTAACATAGTTGTTAACATTCCAACAAAACAAATAACAGGTTCAGCTGATAGCACAGGCCTTGAAAACACATATAAACCACATTTTGTTAAAACCGCATTAACCGAATGCCGTTCAAAACTTGTTGGAAATGGCAATGTTGCAGGTCTTGTTGCAAGCAACCAAGGCATAATTGCAAGCAGTTATGTTAAAGGCATTGAAATAATCAATAAAGGTGCACAAAGTTCATCTAAAAACACCACCTCTGGATTTGTTGGCGAAAATGGTGCAAGTGCAAAAATTGCTTATTCTTATGTTGAAGGCACATTCAAACAATTTGAAGATAGCGATTATGATGCAAATAAAAAAGTTAAAGAAAACACACCAACACAAGTTCGTGCAACAGCAAGCGGAATAACTTCAAACGGAAACATTGGTGCATTCATTTATTTAAACAAAGGTTTCATTTCAAATTGCTATGCAAACATAAAAGTTTCAACAAATGCAAGGGCAAGCGGATTTGTTTATGATAACAGCACAAGTGGAAGTTCAATTGAATCGTGCTTCACACTAAGTGCAATTGAATATAACAACAATGCACACACACCATTCACAGGCACATCAACAACCGAAGTGCTTGCAAACAACAATGTTTATGCAAGTTATTATTTAAGAATTAATGGTAATTCCCCAGAAGAATCGGAAGATTTTGGTAACACAGAAAACGAACCAGCAAGTGAAATTGATTTGCTGGAATTGCAATCAAAAGGAACTTTTAACACATATTCGTTTGTTAATTCTGATAAAAACTTTGACCTTGACGAAAATAAATACATTTGGAAAATGGCAAGCCCTAACACAAATGTTAACGATGGAAGCATGCATGAATATCCACAACTTATAACAGCAAATCAAATAACTGTTTCAATGCGAAAAGTTTATATTGAAAAAACCGACATTGCAGGCGAAACCGTGGTTGGCGGAAGTGTTGTTTCAGGTTATCCACAACGCGGTGGAACAACTGAAATTCCAAATTATAGCGGCACAAGCGATATGTTAACAATTAATAACCCATACATAATTGCAACTCAACAAGATTATGTTAATGTTATTAAAAACACAACCACACATGAAACACAACATGCCGATGGAACTTACGATACATCTTCTCGCAAAGTTCTTAATGCAATTTTAAGGTTTGTTTGTGATATTGAATTCGATAACACCTTAGTTAATTCACCAAGTGCAAGCGTTATTTTCAAAGGTGCACTTGATGGAAACGGAATGACAATTTCAAACATTCGTGTTAACACCAATAATTTGGTTAAAGGTCAAAATTCACTTGGTTTTTTCAGCGAACTTAACGGAAACCCAGATAATCAATTTAAAGGTTCAGTTCTTCGCACAACCTATGGTGCAACAATTAAAAACCTTAACTTTGAATTCACCGAAGTTTATGGCAACAACATTGCAATTGTTGGTGGTGTTGCTGGTAAGGTTGAAAACGGATTCTTACTTAATGTTTCTGTTTCAGGCAAAAATGTTGTTGCTGTGGGCAAAAATATAACTGGTGGTGTTTTTGGAATAATGCTTGGCGGTTCAAGGGCAGTTAACCTTGATAGTTCAATCAGTGTTTCAAGTGAATTCAGAAACAATCAAATTGTTGAAGATGGCTACACACTATATAGTGCAACATATTCAACAAAAAATATTCCAGATCATCCAGACACAGAAGCAAAATATTTTATTGCAAATATCACAGATTTAAATAAATTAAGTTATGCAGGCGGAGTTGGTGGAATTGTTGATGTTTATGGAACAGATTCAAGCAACATTAACTCTCAAACCGATATTGATGATGTTCAAGTAACAGGCACAGCAAGTGTTCTTGCCGAAAATGTTGGTGGAATATTTGGTCTTGTTGGTGCAAAAACAAAAGTTTCTTCAGCCTATAACTTAGTTTCCAGCCGTGAAAATTCGCTTTATGCAACAAAAGTTGCGGGCGGACTTGTGGGCGAACTTCGTGGAACACTTGAAAGGTCAAAAATTGAACATAGCCAACAAAAACTTGTTGAACAAACTGAACTTGGCAGAATTTCTAACACAGCAAACACAACATATTTCAAAGGCACTAACCAAGCAATTGGCGGAATTGTTGGTTTCTTAAATCATGGCGAAATTAAAAATTGCTATTCAAAAATTGATGTTCGAAATCAAACTTCAAAATTTGCAGGCGGTGCTGTGGGCAGATTGCTTAATGGTTCAGTTTCAACCACCTATGCATCTGGCAGTGTTCTTGCCGAAGTTGTTGGCGGTTTTATTGGCCATGTTGCAAATAAAGATTCTTTAATTAAAGAGGGTGCTTTGTTTGAAAATCAAAGTGAAAACGAAGAATTTGAACCACTATTCACTTCTGATGACAACATAAGAATTGTTCAAAATTGCGTTGCAGTTAATAACTGGTTATTTGCCGATTATGAGCAAGCAATTTTAATGGGTAATGCATTTAACACATTTATTGGTGCAGTAACAAAGGGTTCTACAAGCACAACCTATGTTGAAAACTATGCAACTTCAATAATGTTTGGAAACTCTTTCTCAACTTCAACAACCCAAACTGATAATAACGGAAAAATGTTTAACTATAATTCAGATTCGAATGGAGATACGATTAATTATTGCTTAAATATTAATGGTAATTTTGTTAATGGCGAAGATTTTTCAGTTATCGATGGTGTTGTTAGTGGTAACTTTGATTGGGTTGATATTAAACTTTGTCACCCAGCAAAAATGGTTAAAACAGATGAGGCGCTTGGAGTTGAAGATAATTCTTCAAAAAATAAAATTTACGATAAATTCAGCAAAGTTCTTTGGACAGGTCATACCGATAATTCACTAAGATATATTGAATTAACTTCAAGAACTGAATTGTTCAGAATTCCTGTTTCAAGCTGGAATGAAATTGAAAATGCAATTAATAACAGAAGCGATGCACATATATTCTTAGAAAAAGATATTGTTGTTCAAGGAATTATTGAACAACCATTCACAGGCACAGTTGAAGGTAATGGTTTTGCTTTTGTGTTCACAAACGATACTTCATATGGCAGTGAATATGATTATTCAAAATCAACTCTTCATGTTGCACAAGTAAAAGTTGGCTCGCAAAGTATTGCCGAAGACGATAAAGTTGAACAACATTGCTTTGGAGTTTTTGCAATGTCAAACGGTGCGTGGTTCGATAAAGTTAATGTTCGCATTGAAAAAGAAATTAATGTTGAAGAAAATATTCAATCATTAACAACAAAAAACAACGAACTTAACACTGCTTACATCGGCTTGCTTGTTGCATATGCAACAGATGGCACAGCATTCAGCAATTGTTTTATTTATTCAACCGATGAAGATTATAAACTTAATGTTAAAGCAAACAACACAAAACTAACAAATATTCATGCAGGTGGTCTTGTTGGTTACCTTGAATCTTCAACAATCTTAACAGATAATTCGATTGATGTTGCTCCATCAAAATCTTCAAAAACAACACTTTCAACAGTTGAAATTCCAGTTTTAACAAATGGTGTTCATATTGCAGTTGAAACTTTTGGTGCACAAGTTAACCTTGGTGGAATTGTTGGTGCAACTGGCAGGGTAACTGGTGGTGCATTTGCAAAAATTGTTAACTTGCTTGTAAGCAACACAGCAATTGTTGAAATAAACGATTCTTGCAGCGATAAAACCACAGGCGCCTTAAAAGCACAAAACAATATTGGCGGACTTGTAGGTAACGCAGTTAACTTAACATTAAGTAACATTGATTTCTATGGAAAACTTGATAATGGTGGTGCACAAACCTACGATTTCGATAATACTGAAATAAAATATAACAACATTGGTGTTCTTTTAGGGCAATCAGATAACTCATCTGTTCAATTGGGCGATATTTCAATTCTTTCAAAAAGTGAACCAAAAATCACAGGTAAAAATAATGCATATTTCGAAGTTAACAACTTTATTGGAAACGGTAAGTGCAAATTCTTAGATAACGATATTAAAGTTGATGTTGAAATAAAATATAATTATCAATCTGGTGGTTATTTTAAATCTGCAGATGACCTTTTAGATATACAAAACAAGTTTAAAACTGTAAGCCACGAACAACTTGCAGAAGAATTTGTAACAAATACATTTAGTCCACTTGTTGTAAGTGTAAGGGATAACACCGACCAAGTTATTGCAGTGGACCTTGACCCTACAATAGAATATGCAAACAAAGAACATTGGCCTACACTTCAAAACACTGAATTTATTTATGGCGGAAATTCAGACGAAAAAGGCTTAGTTTCAAAAGAATATGGAAAAGAAGTTTCACTTAAAACTTATTATGCTTCTGACTTTATTGGAAGCTTTGCAATAGGAACTTACACCGCCAAATCAACAACAATAACAGCAATGAACAACAGTTATGAAGATCGTCCAGTTCTTATTCCTGAATATGTTGGAGATAACGAAATAAACTCAGTTAACGGTGGAGTAACAGAATATACAGAACATAATGGTGTTTATGGTGTGTTTAAGGATATTTATATATCTGGTTTTGTTTCAAAAAATGAAAAATATTTAACACATAATTTCGATGCATTATATAACAATAACGAAGATAATTCACAAGATTATTCAACTCTTTATATGTTTGCAAATAACAGCAAAACACTAAATTATGCTATTCATAACAATTGCACTCAAATTAAAGCATACGCATTCAACAGTGCAAAAGTTGTTCAAAAGGTTACAAACTTAAATAAAATCACTGAAATTAAAAGATATACATTTGCTGGTGCAGAATCTCTTCAAGCGGTTCTTGGCTTAACAAATGTTCAAACAATTGGCACTGGTGCATTTAAAGGCAACACTTCTGTTGCTTGCGTAACAGATGATACAGCAATCACAAATGGTGCCGTATCATTGCCAAAAACAACAACAATTGGAATTTCAGCATTTGATGGTTGCATAGGCATAACCACATTATATGCACCTGCAGTTACAATAATAAGAGAAAAAGCATTCCAAGGTTGCGCAAATTTAACTTCATTAATTAAAAACACAGTTAATGGCGTTGCATATAACTCATTAACAACCTTATCAAATTTAGGGCCAAATGCTTTCACAAACACTGCACTTAACAATGTTTATTTCCCAGTGTTAACATATGTTGGCAACGGTGCATTCAGTAACATGAATAACTTAAACGAAGTTGTTATCGGTGCCAGACTTTTAACAAAAGAAGATGAAATTATTGAATATAAATATACAGATAGATTACGATTTACTTCAAATATTGATGCGGACACAGCCATTAAAATAGGTAAAGGCCTATTTACAGGCACAAATAATCTTGAATATTTAACAATGCCGCTTTCAACTTATGAAGAAAATGGTGCAGAAAATGAAAATTTTGCTTACACATTCTATGATGTGTTTAAGTCAGAAGAACCTAAAAAATATTCTGCAACAGTTAATTGCTCACCAGACTCAAACAGCTATGATCGTATTAATTTTAGTTTAGATATTAAGTTATCAAGTTATTGGACACCGTCAACAAAAACACTAAATCTTTATATAACAGGTGTTGTTGTGCCAGATAAGGCATGCTTAGGAATGGAAAATGTAAATATTAATATTTGTGGTGGAGTTAAAGTAATTGGAAAATATTCATTATCTGCTTCAATAAAAAATGCTATATTTATTCCTTCAACAGTTGAATATCTTAGTGAAGGTATGGCTTACATGATTCCAGGCAACTATACAATTTGTAAAGAAGCTGGAAGATTTACAGCCTGTGAAGTTAACGGACTTTCAGTAAGAAGCCATATTTCAATTAACAAAAATATGTATGAAATATACAAAATTAAAACCATAACTTCTGCCAAAAATTTAACAACAATAAGTGAAAGATATGGTGGATTCTTAGCATTAACATATGTTAATCCAACATGGACAAATAAGAATGCATCAACATATTATTGCGAAACAGGAACTATGGTGCTTAATGGAATATATTCAATTTTGAATAACAGCGTTTATGCATATTATGATCCTGTTAATTTCACTAATAATAGTCCAATAACAACTCAAGTTTTTGAAAAAGATAATAGCGGACAAACCAATATGCACCTTGGATTTGTGGACAACTATCCATTTGCAGATTTTGGATACAGCTCAATGGTTACATCAAACGAACTTGTTCTTGTTGATAATGGTGGTTCAATTAAAAAAGAAAATGCATTAAAAGCATTGTTTGGAACTTTAAAATCTGGTTACAGTTATGAAATTCATAGCAATGGTGATTTAACTCAAAATAACACTTATAATTGCACGGTTTCAGATAACACATACTGTGAAACAATAACCTTTGAAACTAAGGGTTACACGGTTCAATACACTTCAATGCCATCAAAATTTGATTGTGTTGATGTGGTTACAAATTATTATCAAAGCAAATATCCAGAAAAAAGCACTGTTTCATACACAACTTCAATTAAAGAAGGAACAACAGAAGATATTCATACTTTTAATTTCACAATTGAAATTAAAGATGATAGCGGTAAAGTTGTTAAAACAGATAAAATAACTGCACAAGTTTCAGTAACAGTTCTTAATGCAGGCTAACAAAAAAGCGAACAATTTGTTCGCTTTTTTATTTTATTTTTTGCAGAAACTCTTTAAGAGTTGCAAAGGCAGTTTTTGCACTGGGCAAAAATTCAACATTCAAAAAAGCGTGCCTTGCATCAACTCTGTTGCGTGCAAAAATAACTGCCGTAACAGGCACATTATTTTCTTTAAGTTTTTCAACAAATAACTTTGTTTGATTGTGCAACTTATCAATTTTGCCACTTGCCACAAATGTTGGTGGAAACTTGCTTGTTAAGTATGTTGTGGTGGAATAACTTTTATAATATGCATACAAATTGCTTTTCTTAAAGTTTTTTGCGCACGAAACAAATTTTTTGTTTGGGTTAATTTTATCAAACTCTTGTTTTTCATACTTATCAAAAAGTTTAACATAACGCGAATGCATTGATTTTATAATTGGAAATTTGCTTTTGTTAAACTTTGTTAAATCAAACAAACCATAATATAAAAAACAACCGCAAAACTTAATTGGTGGGTTTGTTTTAAAGTTTTTGTTTTGAAATTGAGTTATTAAAAACGATGCAAGGTAAGCCCCAGCGCTATCGCCACCCATAACAATTTTTTGCGGGTTAATGTTAAATTTTTTGCAATTTTTAACAATATGTTTCACAGCACAAGCGCAATTTGAAACAATGTTTTCAATTTCCACTTCGGGCATAAGTGAATAGTTAACATTAAAAACAACAAACCCAAGCTTACAAAGTTTTTTTAAAAAAGAAGTATAAATGCTTTTATCACCACTTAACAATGCACCGCCATGAAAATAAATTATGCATGGCATAGGTGATAAAAAGTTTGTTGGAGTATGCACATCAAAGGTTAAACAAGGGTTATTTTCTTTGCTGTAAGGCAAGTTAAACAAACTTTTAACATGTTTAAGTTTAATATCTTTTTTAATTAAAAAACTTGCAAGTGTTATTTCTGCTTTGTTCTTTTTTAATGCAAGTTTTTCTTTTAAAGGCCAATAAAAAATTTCATTATTCATAGTTAAAGTTTATGCAAACTTTTAATAATAAAACAAAAAAAGCAAGAATTAACTTGCTTTTTTAACTATTTAGTTTTCTTTTTTGCAGGTTCTTTTGCAGTTTGAACTGTTTCTGTTAATGTTGAAAACAAACTTGCAACATTTTGAAGTTCGCTTGGAACAATAAGTTTTGTTGCATTTCCATCAGCAACATGTTTAAGTGCTTCATAGCCTTGCAAAGTTAAATATGCAGCATCTGGTTTTGCACTCATAATGTTAACAATTGCTTGTGCAGTTCCTTCTGATTCAGCCAAAATTTCAGCGCGTTTTGCTTCTGCCCTTAAAATTGCACTTTCTTTTTCGCCTTCTGCCCTTAAAATGTTTGCTTGTTTTTCACCTTGCGCAACAAGAATTGCACTTTCTTTTTCACCTTGTGCTTGCAAAATTGCTTCACGGCGTTCGCGTTCTGCACGCATTTGTTTTTCCATTGCATCGCGAATATCTTTTGGTGGAAGAATGTTTTTAAGTTCAACACGGGTAACTTTAATTCCCCAAGGGTCAGTTGCTTCATCAAGGATTGCACGCATTTTAGAGTTAATAATATCGCGTGAAGTTAAAGTTTCATCAAGTTCAAGTTCACCAACAATATTTCTTAAAGTTGTTGCAGTAAGGTTTTCAATTGCATTAAGTGGCCTTTCAATGCCATAAGTGAAAAGTTTTGGATCAGTTATTTGAAAATAAACAACGCTATCTATTTGCATTGTAACATTATCTTTTGTGATAACTGGTTGTGGTTGGAAATCTGCAACCTTTTCTTTAAGTGAAATAGGTGCACTTGTTTTATCAAAGAAAGGCAAAATAAAGTGAACACCAGTATCAAGTGTTTTGTTATATTTTCCCAATCTTTCAACAATAACAGCGGTTGATTGTTTAACAATTCTTAAACATGCAACCATAATTAAAAGAACAACAACAGCAATAACGGCAATAACAATTGCAGCAGTTGTGAATGCATCAAGCAATAATAAATTCATAATTTTAAATTCCTTTTATTTTATTTTTTTGAAACAAAAAGTTTGTTTCCCTTAATTTGTTCAACCCTAACAACAGAACCTGCTGGAATTGTTTCACCAACATTGTTTGCGGTGCAAGCCCATTCAACACCATCAATTTTAATTGTTCCAGAGTTAAACTGATTAATTTCGCCTTTTAGCACAGCTTCACGGCCAATTAATGCAGAACTGTTTGTTTTTTCTTCATTCTTACGGAACAAAAACTTTAAAGCAAGTTTTCTGAAACTTAGCAAGAACACAAGTGAAACAAGCACAAACACAACAATTTGCCAAATCAATTCAACCTTGCAAGCGGCAAGAATTAAACTAACAAGTGCGCCAACGGCAAACCAAATTGAAGCCAAACTTACAGAAACAAATTCAAACACAAGGCTTATAACAATAACTGCAAGCCAAACCCAAATCATCCATTGCATAGCAAAACTCCTTTTAAAATATTGAATAATATATTATATTCTAAATAAATTATATCATTAATAAAATAATTAAGTCAATTTTTAAAACAATTTTTTAAATTTAAAGGTTAAAAGTTTTGTTTGTTTATTATATGATTTTGTGGTATAATAATTATGTGTAAAAAATAAACATAAATAAATATTTTTTACATTTTTTACAGGAGAGAATTTTAATTATGGGATTTTATGATGTGTTGCAAAATTGCAACTCTTTTATTGTATTTGCACACTCTGCACCAGATGCCGATGCAATTTGTTCTGCAATGGTAACAAAACTGTGGCTTGAAAGCATTAACCCAAAAAACACAGTTGATGTTATTTTAGATATTAAAGATGAAAACAAAGAAACTTATGAAAATTTATGTGTTTGCAATTTTAACAATCCACGCTTAACAAGTTACGAATGTGCAATTTGTGTGGATTGTGCAAGCGAAGGCAGAATTGCACTTGGCGGTTATGAACTTTCTGGTTTTAAGCATATAATTAACATAGATCATCATTCATCTAACACTTGGTTCGGAACAGCAAACATTGTGCTTCCAAAGTTCAGTTCAACAGGCGAAGTGCTTTATTTGTTAATGAAAAGGTTTAACTTTCAACCAACCGACACAATTGCAAAACTTATTTACACTTCAATAATAACCGACACAAATTGTTTTTCCAAAATTTCAATTAACAGCCACACCTATCACAGTGTTGCCGAGTTATTAAAGTTTAATTTTGATGATAAAGCAATTAAAGTTTATTTTTTCCAAAACAACTCGAAATCAAAAATTTATCTTACTCAAAAAGCATTTGGTTCGCTAAGGTTTTATAACAACGATAGCATTGCAACCATGAAAATAACACAACGAAACTTTGCACAAACTTTTGCTGTGTTTGAAGATAGCATGGGCATTGTTGATAGTGGGCTTGCAATTGAAGATGTTAAAATTTGTGCATGCTTTATTGAAAAACAACCGGGGCAATATTATGTTTCGCTAAGGGGCAAAGGTGCTGTTGATGTTGTTGAAATTGCTTCGTATTTTGGTGGTGGCGGAAGTGCTGGAATTGGTGCATTCCAGTTTGAAGGGCCAATTGATAAAATTGAAACCGAATTCATTAACAAAGCCACAGAAGTTATTGCAAGTTTGCCAGAAGACGAAATGAAAGAAATTGATTTTTAATTTAAAACAGGGAGTATTAATTTTTATGGAACTTGAAGAACAATTTGAACAAGCGTTTTCAAATAACGATTTTGAACAACTTGAAACCATAAAAGCAAAAATTATTAAAGAAAAAAATGCACCACTTGCATATAAATTTGCAGTTGAGTGTGAAGATGAAACAAGTCAACTGCAAAAAATAGTTATAAAAAGTGGAAATGCTCAACTTATATATTTATTTGCGCGTGATGTTTTTGGTGCCGAAATTGAAAAACTTGAAAAAGCAATAATTGAAACCGAAAATGTTGATGCAATTAATAACTTTGCAAACCTTGAAGGTGCAAATCGCAAAAAATTGCTTAAAAAAATTAAACAAATTGAAGAAAGATAGTGGTGAATTATGACAAAAGAAGAATGCTATAAAATTTTAAATGTTAAACCCGATGCAACTGCCGAACAAATTAAAATAAGTTATAAAAAGTTAATTAAAAAATATCACCCCGACACTTATAAGGGCGATAAAAACTTTGCAACCGAAAAAACAATGCAAGTTGTTTCTGCATTTAAATTTTTAAACAAAAACAATGTTTCAAAACCAATAAGAAAACAAAACAACAACCAAAACAAAAAACAAACAATAAAAACAAAACCACAAAAAGCAGAAACAGTTAAACCACAAAACGAAAAAATCATAAACAAAAAAAACATAACAAAACCCAAATTTCCAATTAAAGCAATTGAAGGCGATGTTATTGTTATTGTGGTGCTTTCAATAATTCTTATTGTGTTGCTTGTTATTTTTGCAAATCTATAACAAAAAGTTATCTTAACGGTAACTTTTTTTGTTAACAAATTTGAATGTTTTGGTTTATAAACAACTTGCAAGTTTTAAAGCAAAGTGTTATACTTATATTCAAATTGAAAGGGGAGAGTAATAATTAAAATGAAAATGTCAAAAATGCTGGGCGAACGCACAAAAACTGTGCCAAGCGAAGCAAATGCAAAAGGTTATGCAAACTTATTAAGGGCTGGTTTTATCAAACAAGTTGCAAATGGAATTTTTTCGTTATTGCCACCCGCAAAACTTGTAACAAATAAAATTGAAAACATAATTCGCACTGAAATGAACAAGGTTGATGGGCAAGAAGTGTTGTTGCCTGTTGTTATGCCAAAAGAAATGTGGGAAGAAAGTGGCAGATATTATTCAATTGGCGAAGAAATGGCAAGGTTTAAAGATCGCACTGGCCGTGATATGTTGCTGGGCATGACGCATGAAGAAGCCGCCGTTCACTTGGCGCGAAATATTGTAACAAGTTATAACCAAATGCCTTTTATGATTTATCAAATTCAAACCAAGTTCCGTGATGAACCACGAAGCCGTGGTGGGTTAATAAGAGTGCGTGAATTCACAATGAAAGATGCATATTCATTCCATTCTTCACAAGAAGATTTGGATTGTTATTATGATAGGGTTCATCAAGCATATATGAACATTTATGAAAAAATTGGATTAAAAAATTTCATCTCGGTTGCTTCCGACACCGGCATGATGGGTGGAAGTGGCGCACATGAATTTATGTTCCTTAACGAAATTGGCGAAGATACACTTGTTCTTTGCAAACATTGTGGATATAAAGCAAACATGGAAGTTGCAACTTGCAAACCAGAAATAATAAACACAAAAAGCCAACCGCTTGAAGAAGTTTTCACAGGCGAAGCAAAATCTATTGAAGAAGTTTGCAGTTTCTTAAACATTAAGCCAGAAAACACTTGCAAAGCAGTTTGCTATGGCAACAAAGCCGATGAAAAACAACTTATTGTTGTGTTCTTGCGTGGCGATTTGGAAGTGAACGAAGCAAAACTTAAAAAAGTTGTTAAATGCGAACTTTACCCTGCAAACCTTGAAGAGTTTTCTTTTATGAAAGCGGGTAATATTGGCCCAATTGGCTTAGAAAATGTTACATTAATTCTTGACAGCAGTTTGGAAAACGAACAAAGCCTTGTTTGTGGCGCAAATAAAGAACAATATCACATCAAAGGCTTAAATTGCAAACGCGATATTGCAAACGCAACTTTTGTTGATGTTAGCAAAGTTAAAGAAAACAGTTTATGCAGTGTTTGTGGCAAGCCATTAACAATTTCAAAAGGTGTTGAAATTGGCAACATTTTCAAACTTGGCACAAAATACACAAAAAGCATGAACATGCTTGTGCACGATAATAATGGAAAAACTTTTAATCCAATAATGGGTTGCTATGGCATTGGCGTTGGCAGGGCGCTTGCTTGCGTTGCCGAAGAATGCAGTGACGAAAAAGGTCTTGTATGGCCAGTAAGCATTGCACCTTGGCATGTTTATCTTTGCCCACTTAAATATGCGCAAGATGAACTTGTTAAAACTAAAACCGATAAGATTTATGAAGAACTTACAAACCTAGGCGTTGAAGTTATTCTTGACGATAGAAATGTTAGTGCAGGCTATAAATTTGCCGATAGTGAACTTATTGGTGTTCCATTCCGTGTTGTTGTTAGTGCAAGAACACTTGAAAACAATTCGGTGGAATTTGTATGCCGTGCAACTGGCGAAAAACAAGAAATTAAACTTGCAGATTTAAACAGTTATATTCAAAACTTATTAAAAAAATAAATAAAACTCGCAAACTGCGAGTTTTTTGTTCAACATTTTGAAAAATAATATAGTTATGTTATAATTTAACTATGAGACTTGATAAATTTTTATCCACCGCCGGTTATTCACGAAAAGATGCGGTGGAATTAATAAAAAAAGGCAATGTTTCGGTAAATAACATAATAATTAAACAAAAAGACCATAATATTTGTGAAAAAACCGATAAAATTTGCGTAAATAACAACGAAATTAAATTTATTGAAAACTATTATTTAATGCTTAACAAACCGCAAGGTGTTGTTTCTGCCACACAAGATAGCACTGAAACAACAGTTATTGATATCTTGCCAGATAACTTAAAAAATGTTGGCTTGTTTTTGGTGGGCAGGCTGGATAAGGAAACAGAAGGATTATTGTTTTTAACCACCGACGGAGATTTGTGCCATAAACTTACAAACCCAAAACACGAAAAGGAAAAGTTATATTATTTTGAACTTGCTGACCAAATTGGTCAAACAGAAATCAACAAAATTCAACAAGGAATAACACTTAAAGATGGTTTCACCACAAAACCTTGCAAAATAGAAATGCAAACCAACACCAGTGGCGAAATAACCATAACAGAAGGAAAATATCATCAAGTGCGCCGAATGTTTGGTGCGGTGGGAAACAAGGTTACATTTTTAAAACGAACAATGGAAAATGGTGTTAAATTGGATAAAACCTTAAAACTTGGCGAATGCCGATTTTTAACTTCCGAGGAACTTGAACAACTAAAAAAATAAAATTATTAATAATTTTAAAAAAATTTGTTGACATTCAGATGTTTGTTTGATATAATAACTCTTGCTTAATAGAGTTATGCCTTAGTAGCTCAGTGGTGGAGCACTCGGCTGTTAACCGATAGGTCGTAGGTTCGAATCCTACCTGAGGCGCCAAAAGAAAAGGAACATTCGTTCCATTTTTTTATTAAAAGCCGAAGGTATAGGTCCCCATTGTGTGAGTAATCGCTACCTGAGGCGCCAAAAGAAATGGAACATTCGTTCCATTTTTTTGTTATCTAAATCACACCAACAGGGTGAATGGTGTGGTCGGCTTGTGGGTTAACAAGCGAAAGTCGGCTATCTATTGCCACACTTCCACGGGTAAGCATTGAAAAGTTGTTTTTATCTCTTATTTTTTTAATGGTGCGATCAAGTGCATAAAGTTTATTATATTTTTCAGTGTTTTGGAAAAGTGAAAGTTGTTCGCTTTCAAACACAAAATCACAAACACTTATGCCCATGCTTCTAAGTGGCAATTGAATGTTGCTTTTTTCAAACAATTCAATTGCTGTTGAAAGAATATCGCCCGAAAGTGCAGTTGGTGCAATAAACTTAATTTGCCTTGTAACTGAAACAAGGTCGGTGTTTCGTGCAGTTAAAGAAAGTGTTCTTGCCTTATATATTCCATAATCGAACATTCTGTTTGCAACACTTTCGCTAAGAACAGTTAAAAGCGCTTTAACATCTTCCATATTTTCAAGGTCGCGGTAACAAGTAAGGCTGTTTCCCACCGATTTTATTTCTGCATAACAGCCAACTTTTCTAACAACAGAGTTATCCAAGCCGTTGGCATATTTCCATAAAGTATTGCCCCATTTGCCAAACTTTTTTTCCAAAATTGAAAGGTTATAGTTTGCAAGGTCGCCAATGGTTTCAATGTTAAGTTTTGAAAATTTTTTTGTGGTTGCCCTGCCAACAAACAAAAGGTCTTTAACAGGCAAACTCCAAGCAACATTTTTAAAATTCTGTTGTGAAATTTCACTAACAGCATCTGGTTTTTTAAGGTCAGAAGCCAACTTAGCAAAAACCTTGTTAAAACTTACACCAATTGAAACAGTTATGCCAATTTCTTTTTTTATTCTTGTTCTGATTTTTTCGGCAATTTCAATGGGCGAACCAAAAATTTTGGAATGTGTTACATCAATCCACGCTTCATCAATGCCAAAACTTTCAACTTGGTCTGAATATTCCCTGTATATATCCTTAACTTTTTTTGAAACTTTAAGATATTTTTCAAAATCTGCTTCAATGGCAACAAGGGTGGGGCAAATCTGAAATGCTTCCATTAAAGTTTGCCCCGTAAACATTCCAAGTGCCTTTGCAGGATAGTTTTTGGATAATATTATTCCATGCCTATCCTTAATGCTTCCACAAACAACCATAGGTTTATCTTTAAGTTCGGGGTGCGAAAGCATTTCAACACTGGCATAAAAATTGTTGCAATCGCTATGCAAAATATCCATTCACTCACCCCCACTTATAAAACATATGTTCTATGAAATTATATAACTAAAAAAACAAATTTGCAAGTTAAAACTAAAAAGTTTTATTGGAAAGTTTTGGCATATTTATTAAAAATTGTTTTGAAAAAAGTTTTTATTGGTTTAATATATTAATATAAAAGGAATAAATGCATGAAAACTTTAATTATGGTTATCGATTCATTGGGTGTAGGTGAAGCACCAGATGCTCACTTGTTTGGTGATGAAGGCAGCAACACTTTGGGGCATATTGTTGAAAACACAAATGTTGAACTTGAAAATTTGCAAAAGTTGGGAATGTTTAACATCGATGGCTTAGAACATTTAAACCTGCAAGTTAAAACTCCAACAGCAAACTATGGCAGAATGCAAGAACTAAGCATGGGAAAAGATACAACAACAGGGCATTTTGAAATGATGGGCTGTGTGTTAAAGCAACCTTTTCCAACATTTCCAAATGGTTTTCCAAAGGAAATTGTTGAAAAACTTGAAAAAGAGTGGGGAGTTGGTATTTTAGGAAATTGTGTTGCCAGCGGAACAGAAATTATTGAACGCCTTGGCAAACTTCACCTTGAAACAAAAAAACCTATTGTATATACTTCTGCCGATTCAGTTTTGCAAATTGCTTGCCACGAAGATGTTTATTCTGTTAAAGAGTTATATAAAATGTGTGAACAAGCCCGCCAAATTATGCAAGGCGAATGGGGTGTTTCAAGAGTTATTGCAAGGCCATTCACAACAGAAAATGGCGAATTTAAACGAACACAAAACAGGCACGATTTTGCACTTGAACCACCTTCAAGAATTGTGTTTGAAGATTTAAAAGATGCAGGGTTCGACACCATTGGAATTGGAAAAATTGGCGATATTTTTTCAATGGTTGGCTTAAAAGAAAATTTAACTGCAAAAAACAACACACAAAGTTTAAATCAAATAAAGTTTGCGCTTAAACAAAACTATAATGGTGTTATTTTTGCAAATCTTGTTGATACCGATATGTTATATGGCCATCGCAACGATGCAGTTGGTTATGCAAACGCACTTAAAGAAATTGACCAAACTTTGCCAGAAATAATTTCAATGCTTAACGCAGAAGATACACTTATTATCACCGGCGATCATGGTTGCGATCCAACAACACTGTCCACCGATCACTCGCGTGAATATACACCTATTTTAATATATTCAAAAAATCAAACTGGCGGAAAAAATTTAGGCACAGTTAAAGGTTTTAATTATATAAGCGAACTGTTAAAAAAACAATTTTTAACAAAATAAAGTTGAATAAAACAAAAATAAATGTTAAACTTATTGTAAGTGGGGGAACTTATGAAAAATTATTCACTTAAAGATATGCAACAAGAAGTGCTTTTTTTGCAGTGCTTGCTTGAAAACGAAAAAGATGAAGATAAGCAATTCGACCTTGAACAACAAATTGAAAGGTTGCAGGCCGAAATTGAAACAAGAATAAAAAAAGAGTCGGAAAATGAAAAATAAAACGAAGTTTAATGCTTCGTTTTATTTGTTTCAAGCAAAAAAATTTGATAAAATAAGTTTATGGGATTATTTGAAAACAGAAAAAAAATAACAAAAAAATATAAACAACTTAAAAAAATAATTAATTCAGATAAATATTTTCAAGAAGATAATGTTTTTTTAAACGAAAAAGGTCAAGCAGTTTTGCAACTTAATGTTGAAAAATATAACAATGTGGTTTCAGATTATTGCATGCCTAACTATGAAATTTTTGATCAAGCCTTTGCAGAATTTATTATTGATAATGTTGAATATGTTGATATTAAGCACGATTTGGTTATTGAAATGTTTTTTAACGATGAACTTAACGAAAAACAACAAACCATTGTTAAAAAAACACTTAAAAGGCACTTTGCAGAACGCATTGCCACCACAAAAGAAGATTTGCAAGAAAGCCATCATCAAACACTTGCATTTTCAATTTTTGGATTGTTAATTTTTGCGCTTGCATATGTGTTTAACAGATTCATTGGCAAAATTGACCTTATTTACGAAATTTTTGCAATAGGTGGTTGGTTCTTTTTATGGGAAGCCATTGATAATGTTTTTTATAATAGTTTAAAACTTAAACAAAGTTTAATAACTGATGCACGAATTTGGAATGCAGAAATTGTTATAAAAAAACTTAACACAAATGCTTTAACCGAAGAAACAACAAATTCAATAAATAATGGTGAAGAATAATGAAAAAAATATTATTTGTTTGCACTGGCAACACTTGCCGAAGTGTTATGGCAGAAAAAATATTTAATAATGTTGCAAAAAAGAAAAAACTTAAATTTAAAGCCGAAAGTGCAGGCATATATGCAAATGTTGGAAGCGGTGCAACCGAAAACACAATTAAAGCACTTAAAAAAATTGGCATACGCAACATAAAACATAAGTCAACACAGTTTTGCCTTGATAATTTGTTTAGTTACGATTATTGCATTGCCTTAACAAAAGATATAAAAAACTATATTGGCAAATTTGAAAATGTGTTTTGTTTTCAAGATTTTATTTTGGGTGCAGTTGATGTTGCCGACCCATATATGAAAAGTGAAGATGAATATGTTTTAACAGCAAAACAAATTAAAGAATATGTTGAAGAATTTATAAAAGTTATAGGTGAATAAAATGAAAATAATAATTTCATGCGACCACGCAGGGTGGGAACTTGCAAATCAAATTAAAGAATATTTGGAAAAAGAACACCAAGTTATAAACGGCATGCCAGAATGTTTTGATGGGCTGGATAGTTATGCCGAAAACACAAAAAAACCACGCAAACTGCTTGCAAAAGGCAAGGCTGAAAGGGCAATTTTTGTGTGCGGAAGTGGTGTGGGTGTTTGCATATCTGCTAACCGTGAAAAAGGTGTTAGGGCGGTTAATTCTTCAAGCATTGCAGAAGTGGAACTTGCAAGAAAACATAACAATGTTAACTGTTTGTGTTTAGGTGCAAAAAATGTTCCAATTGAAAAAGCAAAAAAACTTATTGAAGCATTTTTAACCACCGATTTTGAAGGTGGCAGGCACGAAGCAAGAATTAAACAACTTGATAAATAAAAAAAGTGCATTAAGCACTTTTTTTATTTATCTAAATCTTTAACTTTATCATCAACAATGTTATCCAGTGCAATGGTTAATGCAACAAGGAAAGGCATAAGTTGTTCATCATCAGTTTCACAAACAAAAGCATCGCCAATAAAGGTTAGTTGCCTTGTTATTGTTCCAATTTCTTGTTCGCCTTTTTTAACACTTAAACCAAACTGAAAAGCATGGCCTATAATTTCAATTTCATCAACATAATCTTCCACAATAAATTTTCTTGAATAAGTGTTGTTGCTTAGTGTTGCAATTTTTTCGCCTTGTGCATTAAAAATAAATGCTCGTCTTGTAAGCCAATGCCAAAACTTATTTCTAACAGTGAAAAGGTGTTCGTTTTTTAAGTTATAAATTTTTTTCTTGTGTGTTGGGCTGAAAACCTTACCTTTAACCTTATACACATCGTTTTTTTGTTCATCTTTAACAGTTGAACCGCCACCTAGTGAAAAAATTTTATTTCTTACATATAACTTCATGCTTATTCCCCCTTATAAAACAATTATCAATGTTGCAACAACAATTGCCACAACAACAATTAACCATTTAATAATTTTTAAAATTTTATGTTTTTTCTTTAAGTTGTTATCAATTTCAAACACATTTTCAAGTTGAGATACTTTATTTTCACTTGTGCAGTTAATAACTGGCCTATTTGAAAGTGGTGCGTTAAATTTAATTTTTGCTGTTGTTTCAGCAGAAACATCAAACACAACTTTAAGATTTGCTTTATAAAAGAACTTTCCATAACGCATATCAAATATTCCAAAAATGCTTATTAAAAAGAAAATTATTTCCTGCAACACCCAAAGCCTTGTGTTAAGGTGTGAATATCTTTTTATTGTAAGTTCAACAGTGCTGTTTAAGGTTTCATATTCAATAACTGGATTTTGACTTTTAACTTTTTTAGGTTTAAAATATTTTCCATCTAAAAAAATATCTGTGTGTGCTGGCAAGTTACTTACCGATAAAAACAATTTATTCATTATTTTGCACCCCCTATAATGCCCAGCAACATTAAAATAAATCCAATAACAACAGTGCCTAAAATTGTTATGCTTAACGCAATTCTTGGCACAGACCTGTTGCGCTTATCAATAAGCAACAAAACAAGCGATGCAGCAGCAGTTATTAAAAGTGCGCCAAAGATATATGGAAGGGCAGAAGTTATAAAACCAACAACTTTGTTAACCGTTTCGCCATCAATAATAATTAAATCGTCAAAAGTAAACTCTAAAAAAATTAACCCCAAAGTGAAAATAATCATCATAATTGCAACAAAGAAATTAACAATTATTGCAACTGGATAAAAAATCATTCCAATAAAGCAAAGCAACAATAAAACACCGGCAGCAATTGTAAAGTTATTTAAAATCACACCCAATCTTGTGCAGTTCATTAACACAGCATTTTTTGCAGGTGTTATGACTTTTTCAGAATTTTGTTTTAAATCAGTTTTTGTTTTGTTGTTTTCAATAACAATTTCTTCATTTTTGTTATTTTCGAAACTTTCGTTTTCAGCATTTTCAATTTGAATTTCAACATTATCTAAATCACTCAAAACCTATAAACCCCCCTTTCTTGTTAATATATTTTATAATATTTTAAATATCTTGGCAAACTTTTTATAAATTTTTTAATTCTCGCATCGCATATTAATGTTTCATTTATACAGATTC
>JAZUCT010000006.1:0-11844 GCA_045639255.1 Clostridia bacterium | reverse complement strand
TAATTAAGGGGTGTGAATTTTGGTTATACTTGGCATTGATCCTGGTTATGGAATTGTTGGTTTTGGAATAATTGAAAAAACACCTTATTCTGTTAGGGTGCTGGATTATGGTGCAATTTTTACATATAAAGAAGATCCATTTCCTGAAAGATTAAGAAAAATAAGTGTTGGTGTTAATCAGTTAATTGATAAATATAAACCCGATGTTATGTGTCTTGAAGAACTTTTTTTCAATCATAATGCAACCACAGCAATTAATGTTGCGCAGGCAAGAGGTGTTATAATGCTTGCTGGTGTTCAACGAATTGGAAAATTGTTTGAATACACACCTTTGCAAATTAAACAAGCGCTAACAGGTCAAGGCAGGGCAGATAAAAAACAAGTTCAATATATGGTTAAAGCAATTTTAAATCTAAATTCTGTTCCAAAGCCAGATGATGCAGCCGATGCACTTGCAGTTGCTTTAACACATGCACAAACAAATTGCGTGCTTTCTGGCACAGAAATTAAATAAAAGGCAAAAAATATGTATTCATTTATTAAAGGTAAGTTATTTTATAAAAACGAAAATCTTGCAGTGATTGATTGCAATGGAGTTGGCTACGAGTTAAACATAAGCCAAAGCACACTAGCAGATTTGCCACAAATTGGGCAAGAAGTTTTGCTTCATTCATATTTAATTGTGCGTGAAGATGAAATGCTTTTATGTGGTTTTTCGAAATTGGAAGAAAAAGAAATGTTTTTAAAACTTATTTCTGTTTCAGGCATAGGTTCAAAAACTGCACTTGTAATTCTTTCATGTGTGAACTATCAAGATCTACAAAATGCAATTTTCAGCCAAGATGCATCTTTCATTGCAAAAATTAAAGGTGTAGGCAAAAAAACTGCTGAAAGAATAATTGTTGAACTTAAAGATAAAGTAAGCATGGGCTTTGATTTATTCACACCAATCACCGTAACTGGTGCGGATAGCGAGTTCACGCAAGATAAACAAGATGCAATTCAGGCACTTATTTCACTTGGTATTCAAAAAACCGAAGCAACCAGAATTGTTAACAAAGTTGCTGCATTTGGCGATAGTTGTGAAACAATAATTGCAAAAGCATTAAAATATAGGTAAGGATTAAAAATGGAAGAAAATTTTATAACAAGCACTGCAAATTTTTCAAGCGGTGAAGAAAGAATAATAACAAGCACAAAAAACATTTCAGAAACCGATGTTGAAAATGTTTTAAGGCCAACCACCATGAAAGATTATGTTGGGCAAGAAAAAGCAAAATCTAATTTGGAAATATATATTCAAGCAGCAAAAATAAGGGGCGAAGCACTTGATCATGTTCTTTTATATGGTCCACCAGGGCTAGGTAAAACAACTCTTTCACACATAATTGCAACCGAACTTGGAAGCCAAATAAAAGTAACCAGTGGTCCTGCAATTGAACATGCCGCAGATCTTGCAGCAATTTTAACAAATCTTAATCGAAACGATGTGTTATTTATTGATGAAATTCACAGATTAAATCACGCAGTTGAAGAAATATTATATCCTGCAATGGAAGATTTTGCACTTGATTTTATTGTTGGAAAAGGTCCATCTGCAAGAAGTATGAGGCTTAAAATTCAGCCATTTACTCTAATAGGTGCAACAACAAGGGCTGGAATGTTAACTGGTCCACTTCGTGATAGATTTGGTGTTGTAACAAGATTGGAAATGTATAACGAAGATGAACTTGCAAAAATAATAACAAGAAGTGCAAGCATATTGGGTATTAAAATAGATAAAGATGCCGCATATGAACTTGCAAGCAGAAGCCGTGGCACACCAAGAATTGCAAACAGACTTTTAAAACGATTGCGTGACTATGCCGAAGTTAAACATCAAGGTGTTATAACAAAACAAATTGCAGATGAATCACTTTCACTTATGGAAGTGGATAAACTTGGGCTTGATTATGTTGATAGGCGAGTTTTAATGGCTATGATTGAAAAATTTGGTGGAGGTCCAGTTGGGCTTGACACATTATCCGCTTCCACTGGTGAAGATGCAAACACCATTGAAGATGTTTATGAACCATATCTTTTGCAACTTGGCTTTATTGCAAGAACACCTAGGGGCAGAGTATGTTTGCCAAAGGCATATGAACACTTAGGAATTAAGGTTGATGAAACAAAACTTCAAACCTTAAAACAATATGAAAAGTTGGGCGAAAATAATGCAAAAAAATAACTATAATTTACTTTCAACCTACGATTATTATTTGCCAGAAAATCAAATTGCACAAACCCCAATCGAGCCACGAGACCATTCAAAGTTACTTGCTTATAACATTGAAACAAAACAAATTGAACATAAACACTTTTATAACATAATTGATTTTCTAAAAAGTGGCGATGTTCTTGTTATAAACAACACAAGGGTTATTCCAGCACGGCTTTATGGTGTTAAAGTTTCAACAGGTGCAAAAATTGAAATTTTGCTTTTAAAAAGGATTAATTTAACAACTTGGGAAACACTTGTAAAACCAGGCAAAAGGGCAAAAATTGGTGAAATAATTAAGTTTAACAGCCAATTAAGTTGCAAAATTGTTTCAAACACAGATTTTGGTGGCAAAATTGTTGAATTTATTTTTAATGGCGTTTTTGAAGAAATAATTGCAGATATTGGCTTTATGCCACTTCCACCATATATTCACAAAACTCTTGAAGATAAAGAAAGATATCAAACAGTTTATTCAAAAACAAACGGATCGTCGGCTGCACCAACTGCTGGCTTGCATTTTACACCAGAACTTATTGAAAAAATAAAGCAGAAGGGCGTTAAAATTGTTGAAGTTCTTTTGCATGTTGGCCTAGGAACATTTCGCCCAGTTGAAGAAGACGATATAACAAACCATAAAATGCATTCTGAATATTATTCTTTAAGCCAAGAAGTTGCCGATATCATTAATAATGCAAAGAAAAATGGTGAAAGAATTATTTCTGTTGGAACAACAAGTGTCAGAGTTCTTGAAAGTTGTGCCAACAAAAATGGTGAACTTGTTGCTGGTTGTGGTGAAACTCAAATATTTATTTATCCACCATATAAATTTAAAGTTGTGGATTGCCTTATAACCAATTTTCACTTACCAAAAAGCACACTTCTTATGCTTGTTTCTGCACTTGCAGGAAGGGAAGAAGTTTTGAATGTTTATAAAAATGCCGTCGAAAATGGATACAGATTTTTCAGTTTTGGCGATTCTTCATTTTTCTATTTAAATAAATAATAATAAAACAAGTCTGCAAAGATTTGTTTTTTTAGTATTGACACATTTAAACAAATATGTTATAGTAAATCATACTAATTTGGTAGGAATTAAGAATGAAATTATCAACAAAATCCAGATATGGCCTTAAAATAATGTATTTTTTGGCTCAAAACAAAACTGATAACTTTCAAAATGTTTCAAACATTGCATCTGCAACAGGTGTAAGTGAAAAATATCTTGAAAAGTTGTTAAGTGGCTTAAAGAATGCAAACCTTATTGTTTCTTCAAGGGGGAACGATGGTGGCTATAAACTTATTAATGCACCATCTGTCATCACTTGTGGTCAAATATTAAGGGCTATGGAAGAAGATCTTGTTTTTGTTGATTGTGTTGGAAATCATCAATGCAACAAAAATTGCCCTAACAGACAAGTTTTTAAAAGATTATACGATTCTATTAATTCCACACTGGATAGCATAACTCTTCAAGATATGATTGAAGAATATAAAGGAGAATAATAAATGGAAACAACAAATAAAAAAGTTTATTTGGATTATGCAGCAACAACTTATGTTAACAATGAAGTTTTAACAGAAATGCTTCCAAACTTTTCAGGCTCTTACGGAAATGCAAGTTCATTGCATGGATTTGGTCGCGATGCAAATGCAGTTATTGAAACTGCAAGGGAAAGAATTGCAAAAGCAATTAATTGCGCACCAAACGAAATTTATTTCACTTCTGGTGGAACAGAAGCGAACAATTGGGCAATTATAGGTCTTGCAGAAGCAAACAAATTTAAAGGAAATCATATAATAACAAGCGCAATTGAACATCATTCAATTCTTGATGCTTGCAAAGAACTTGAAAAACGCGGATTCAAAGTTACATATTTGCCTGTGGACGAATATGGTTTAATAAGGTTCGATAAACTTCTTGATGCAATTGATAAAGATACAATTCTTATTTCAATAATGGCAGCAAACAACGAAATTGGAACAATTCAACATCTTCAAGCAATTGCTCAAACTGCAAAAGAAAAAGGAATAATTTTTCACACTGATGCAGTTCAAGCATTTGGTAACTTTGCAATTGATGTGCAAAAGCTTGGCATCGATAGTTTAAGCTTATCTGCACATAAAATTTATGGTCCAAAAGGCATTGGATGTTTATATGTTAAGCGCTCAGTTCCAATTAAAGCCTTAATTAATGGTGGTAACCAAGAATATGGCAAGCGTGCAGGAACAGTAAATGTTCCAGCGGCAGCAGGTTTTGGCAAAGCAGTGCAAATCGCTTTACGAGATATGAGTGTTAATGTTCAAAAAATAAGGGCAATGCGTGAATATTTCATTAAGCAATTAAAAGAAAATATTGAAGATATTCAAATAAATGGTCATCCAAACCAAAAACTTCAATCAATTGTAAGTGTTTCATTCGAATTTATTGAAGGTGAAAGCATTTTGCTTATGCTTGATATGCAAGGCATTGCAGTTTCAACAGGTTCTGCTTGCACATCAGGAAGTTTGCAAGCAAGCCATGTTCTTAAAGCAATTGGTTTAAACGATGAAATTGCACAAGGAACAATAAGATTTTCTTTTGGAAAAGGAACTTCAAAAGATGATATCGATTATACTGTTGAAAAATTAAAAGTTGTTGTTGAAAAATTAAGAAGCATGAGTCCGCTAACAAAAAGGAGGAAAAAAGTAAATGTATAATGAAAAAGTAATGGAAATATTTAAAAATCCCAAAAATGTTGGTTCATTGCGTGGTGCAAATGCAAAAGGCAGAGTGGGTAATTCTGCATGTGGCGACATTATGGAAATTTATATGATTATTGAAAATGAAGTTATTAAAGATGTTAAATTTAAAACTTTTGGTTGTGCGGCTGCAATTGTTTCAACATCTGTTGCAACTGAACTTATTAAAGGCAAAACAATTGACGAAGCTCTTCAAGTAACAAACAAACAAATTCTTGATATTCTTGGTGGTTTGCCAACTCCAAAAATTCATTGCTCTGTGCTTGCTGAAGAAGCAATTGAAAGTGCAATTAATGATTACAGAAAAAGGCAAGAAAAACTTCAAAAACAAGCAAATTAAATATTCCAAATCTTACCAAAATATTTGCACTTATATTGAATAAACTATTATTAACCGCAACACATTGGAGGTGCAAATATGAAAGATGGATTAATTATTGGGCTTGCCTTAGGCTTAATTGTTGGTGCTGGAATTGTGGGAACATCAAAAAAAGCACAGAATATGATTGCAAAAGGTAAAAACACAATAAAAAAACACATTCAAAACCTTTAATAAAGAAAAGCCAAACATAATAAATTGTTTGGTTTTTTTTGTTTTTGTGTTATAATAAATTCAAGTAAAGGGGAGAATTATTTAAAAATGCGAAAAATGGCACTTGATCTTGGCGATGCACGAATTGGAATTGCTCAAAGTGACATAATGGGCATCATTGCAAATGGCCTTGAAACATTAAACCGAACAAATTTGCAAGCAGATTTAAATCATATTGCAAATCTTGTTAAAACAAATCAGGTTGATACAATTGTTTTGGGCTTACCAATTAACATGGATGGAAGCAAAGGTGAAAGGGTTGAAAAAACCTATCAGTTTGCAAATGAATTAAAAAATGTTTTGCCATCTGGTGTTAAAATTGAATATATTGATGAACGCTTAACAACAGTTAGTGCAGAAAGAATATTATTGCAAGCAGATGTAAGGCGAGATAAACGCAAAATGGTTATTGACAAAATGGCTGCAACAATAATTCTTCAAAGTTACTTAGATAAATTTAACAGATAATGGAGATTAAAAATGGAAAAAAGAAAAGATCCTATCGAAGCATTATTCGATGAAAACGATACAAGCGTTATAACTTTATATAACGAAAAAAATGAAGCAGTTGAGTTTGAACAAATTGCTGTAATTCCACTTAATGAAGATATTTTTGCAATTTTGCAACCGGTTATTCTTCCAGAAGGTGCAAATGAAGATGAAGCTTTGGTTTTTATGCTTGTTGAGCAAGAAGATGGCGTTGCAATTAATCTTGTTAAAGACGATGCAGTTATAGATGCAGTTTTTGAAGAATATTATAGGTTAATAAAAGAACAAGAAAATAAAAAATAACAACAAAAATATAACAAATAATATGTAATAAACACTTGCATTTTAAATTAAAATATGTTATATTTGATGCGTGACTTCGGATGTTCCTCTGGTGTGAATTGCATTATTGAACATTTAGTTAACATTAATAGGGAGGATAAAGTCATGAATTTAGTTAATGTTTTAGAAAATGAACAAATCAAAACTGAAGTTCCAGCTTTCAATGTTGGTGACACTGTAAGGGTTTCATACAAAATTGTTGAAGGCGAAAAAGAAAGAATTCAAGTTTATGAAGGAACTGTTATTGCAAGAAAAAATGGCAGCATTCGTGAAACATTCACAGTAAGAAGAATTTCATTTGGCGTTGGCGTTGAAAGGGTTTTCCCAATTCACTCACCTAACATTGCAAAAATTGAAGTTGTTCGTAAAGGTAAAGTTAGAAGAAGTAAACTATATTACCTTCGTGAAAGAACTGGTAAGGCTGCAAAAGTTAAAGAACAAATCTAATTCAAAAGCACTTAAAAGTGCTTTTTTTGTTGAAAAAAATAAAAAATCACTATTTACAAATTTTAATATGTATTGTATAATATATCATAAATAAAGGCGGTTAATATATGGCATTCTATAAAATTCATAAATTTAAAGAAGGTGGCACACTTTTATATCACTATGATCCAATGGTTGAAGCTGTTGATGTTTCAATTAACATCACAACTGGTGCCGTTGCAGATGGCGATAAACCAGGTTTAACACATTTCCTTGAACATATGTTGCTTTGTGATATTCAAAAGGGCAAAGAACAACACGGTTTAGTTCGTGCAAGAAAATTTCATAATCACCAAAATGGAGCAACATATCTTGATTATGTTAACCTTAATTTCTGCACACCAATAAGGCATTTGGAAGAAAGTATGGAACATAACGGATCAATGCTTACTGAATCAACTTTTCCAGAAGATAAAATTGAAAGGGAAAAAGAAGTTGTTATAAGCGAAATGAATATGTATGATAACATGAGCCCAGATATTCGTGCCACAATGCAAAGCAGTTTAATTGAATATTGCTATGGTCAAGATAATGATTTATTCACAAATATAATCGGAACAGAAGAAACAGTAAGAAGCATAACAAAGCAAGATTTAATTGATTACAGAAATAAATTTTTCAATCGTAATAACCTTGTTATTGCAATGGCAGGTAATGTTGACTATCAAACTGCAAAAGATTTGTGTAAAAAATATATTGTTCAAAAAATACCCGCTAGTGGACCATTATTTATTCCAGAAGTTCAAAATGTTTATTTAAGACGAGACTTTAACTTTATATATAATCAAGTTGATTCAAAAAGCTCAGTTATTCAATTTTGTTTTCCATTAAATGGTAAGCAAAACTATAAGAATGTTGTGTTATCAACTTTTCTTAATGAAGTTCTTTATAAAAGAATAATTGATGAACTAAGAATGAAATATGGTTTAATTTACAGTTCTTACTCTTTTGATATGCAGTTTGCAAACGATGGCTTAAAAATTATTGAAATTGAAACTGCTAACGATAAATCAAACGAATGCATGCGAGTTATGGCATCGGTTATTGGTAATCTTGTTAAAGAAGGAATTTCACAAGAAGAGTTTTTATCAATAAAACAAGATTTTATTGATGATAGGGGAATTGGTTACACTCATTCAATTTATGGCAAATCTGCATCAATGTATAACTCATATATAAATAACGATAGAATTTATACTGATAAAGAAAAGGCAGATACATTTAAGTTTTTATCTTGCGAAGATTTAAATAATTATATTGATAAAGTTTTTGATACTGCTGAAGTTATTGTTAACTATTGTGGTGGCAAAGAAAAAGAAGAGCTTTACAGCCCAATTCAAATTCAAGCATTATTTCTTCTAAATAGATTCACAAAAGAAGAACTTGAAGATTATTTTGAATATGAAGTTCCAGATATGGCTTGTGAAGGTGATTATAAACTAAACAAACTTGCTCCAACAATATATACAACTAAAGAATCTATTTTAAATCATATAAAATCTTCAAATAAATCCAGAAAAAAATCAAAATCACCTGCAAAAAAAGGCTTCAATGATTTATCTAAGGCAAATAGAAAATTAATTATTGATTTATTCAAGAAAAATGGAATCGACCTAGATGAAATTGCTGAAGAATTTTATGAAGGATTAATGGAAGAAGAAAAACTTTATTAATATTAGTTGACATTATTAATTTAATGTGTTAATATACACATGTATTTAATTAAAAGAAGAAGCAACCACTTCTCACCAACCAAACAAATTGTTGATTTAGGTTGAGTTACACATAGTTTATTTCATGCTTATTTAACATAAGCATTTATGTGCGAAAAGTGGGTTTCTAACTCACTTTTTTAATTTTATACACAATTCATTTAGGGGGAACACAACCATTTTTAAAGAATTATTAATTAATGAAAGCATTAAAGCAAATGAAGTTCGTTTAATTTCTGAAACAGGCGAACAACTTGGTGTTGTAAGTTTAAACAATGCACTTAATCAAGCAGAAAACAAAAATCTTGATTTGGTGTTAATAACAGCTACAGCAAACCCACCTGTTTGCAAAATAATGAATTACGGAAAGTATCGTTATGAGCAAATGAAAAGGGATAAAGAAGCAAAGAAAAACCAAAAAGTTATTGAACTTAAAGAAATTCAACTTTCAATGGTTATTCAAGAAAACGATCTTGAAATTAAAGCAAAAAAAGCAAGGGGCTTTTTGCAAGAAGGCAACAAACTTAAAATTGTTTTAAGAATGCGTGGCAGAGAACAAGCATTTCAAGACAGAGCAAAAGAAATTGTTAACGATTTCTATCAAAGAGTTAGCGAGTTTGGTGTTATAGATAAACCAAGCGAAAGTGCTGGAAGAAACATAATTTTAATTGTTTCACCTAAAAAATAAAATATATAATAAATAAGGGAGAAAATTTTATGCCAAAAATGAAAAGCCATAGTGGCGCAAAAAAAAGATTTAAAGTAACAGCTGGTGGTAAGGTTAAATACACTCAATCAAACAGAAGGCACATTTTAACAAAAAAATCACCAAAAAGAACAATGGGATTAAGAAGTCAAGATTCATTCTTAACAAGTGAAAAACAATCAAAAACCATTAAAACAATGGTTCAAGCATAATAGGGGAGGAAATTTGGAATGAGAATTAAAAGAGGCGTTAACGCTATTAAGAAAAGAAGAAAAATTTTAAAAGCTGCAAAAGGTTATCGCGGTTCAAAAAGCACATTATACAGAGTTGCAAAAGAACAAGTTATGAAATCTGGCAACTATGCTTTTGTTGGAAGAAAATTAAAGAAAAGAGATTTCAGAACTCTATGGATTGCTCGTATTAACGCAGCATGCAGACAAAATGATATTTCTTACAGCAAATTTATGCATGGTCTAAAAGTTGCAAATATCGATTTAAACAGAAAAGTTCTTTCTGAAATTGCAACAACAGATGCAAATGCTTTTGCAAGTCTTGTTGAAACTGCAAAAAAAGCTGTTAAATAAAGTTTTATTAAGCGGTAAGTTTTTTGTTCTTACTGCTTTTTTAATAAAGGTGTAAATATGGTTATAACATCAAAAGATAATGAAATTATAAAACATATAATAAAATTGCAAGATAAAAAACACAGAAATGCTTTTAAACAATTTTTTATTGAAGGTGAACGCCTTGTTTTCGATGCTTTTAAATACGGAATAACATTTAAATATATTTTAATCGAGCAAGGAAAAAGCCAACATTATTTGCAACTGCTTGATTGCACAAATGCAAAGATGTTAATTGTTTCTGCTGAAATTGCAAAACACATTTCATTAACAATGCATAATCAAGGTATTTTTGCTGTTCTTGAACAAAAAGAAATGCAACTTTCTAACAACGAAAAAGTTCTTATTCTTGATCATATTCAAGATCCTGGCAATATGGGCACACTTTTAAGAACAGCCGCTGCAACAAATTTCAAAAATGTGTTGCTAATAAATTGTGTTGATATTTATAATGATAAAGTTTTAAGAAGCACAATGGGTGGCATATTCAGAGTTAATTGTGTTCAAGGAACACTTGAAGATGTAAGCAGTTTAAAAGAACTTGGCTATTCAATTTATAAAGCAGATATGAAAGGTCAAAACATTTTTAAAACAGAAATAAACTGTAACAAAATTGCACTTGTAATTGGAAACGAAGGAAACGGTGTTTCACAACAAGTTTCAGAATTTTGCACAAACACCTTATCAATTCCAATGTTAAATGGTGTTGAAAGTTTAAATGCAGGCGTTAGTGGAAGTATAATTATGTATAATTTAAGTAAAGGGGAATTTTAAACATGAGTGGTCATTCAAAATGGGCAAACATTCACAGAACAAAAGAAAAAATGGATGCAAAACGAAGCAAAATATTCACAAAATTTGGTAAAGAAATTTTGGTTGCTGTTAAAACAGGTGGAAGTGCTGATCCAAATCTTAACAGCAAGTTATTTGCAGTTATCCAAAAGGCAAAAGCAAACAATATGCCAAACGATAATATTAACAGGTTATTAAAAAAAGCAAGTGGTGAAGCCGGCGGAGCAAACTATACTGAAATTTTATATGAAGGCTATGGAATTGGTGGTTCGGCAGTGCTTGTTTACACATTAACAGATAATAAAAACAGAACTGCTGGCGATGTTCGCCACGCATTCGAAAAAAATGGCGGAAGTTTAGGAAATTCAAATTGTGTTTCATTTATGTTTTCAAGAAAAAATGTTATAACAATTGAAGTAAGCAATAATTATGCCGAAGATGATGTTATGATGCAAAGTCTTGAACTTAATGCCGAAGATGTTAAAAATTGCGATGTTGTTTACGAAGCAATTTTCGATGCAAGCACAGATATTAACCAACTTAAAGCAGCATATGAAAGTGCAGGTTTTGTTGTTGTAAGCGCTGAAAATGCAATGATTCCATCAACATATGTAAATTTAACAGAAGAACAATATGAAAAATTTCAAAAAATGATTGATGCACTTGAAGATCTTGATGATGTTGATGAAGTATATCATAACGTAGAATAATTTAAATTTAATTATTAAAATTATTTACATTTTTTCACAATTATGATATAAAATAAATATATAAATTAAAAAAGGAGTAAGTTCAATATGAAAAGTTATGTTAAAGCAATTGACGGTCTTCCACTTCTTGTAAAAATTCTTCTTGCACTTCCTGTTATTAACGGAATTGTTTTTGGAATTTATCGTATTTGCAAAGGTCATGTAATTGCTGGAATCCTTTGGTTCTTCTTAGGTTCAACAATTCTATGGATTATTGATTTAATCACAATCATTGTTTCTGGCAAACCTCAACTATTTGCTTAGTAAACTAATTAAAACTGCTTATGCAGTTTTTTTTGTTAAAGAATAAAATATATTAAAGTTATGTAAAATATTAATATGAAAAAATTTTTA
>JAZUCT010000005.1:0-4730 GCA_045639255.1 Clostridia bacterium | reverse complement strand
ATAATTAATATGTCAAACTTTTTAAATTTTTATTTAAAACAAAAAACATTGCATTTATAAAACACAATGTTTCTTTTTTAAAATATGAATTAATTTCGTATAAAATGTTTACCAATCTTGCCTTGGATTTGTTTTTACATCGTTATAAAAATTAAAATAATTTGTTTTAAATGCGTTATTTTTGGGCTTTTTCTTTATTTTTAAAGAATTTTTTTCGTAATTATCCTTTGTTTCAGTTTTGTTTTTGTTCATATTCTTTATCCTTAACAATTTCACTTAAATGCGAATTTTTATATGCTATGTTGTTTGTAACATCTTGTTCAATAAGTTTATAATCAACAAATTTTCTTAGAAATAAATTTGCGGTTTTTTCTGTTCCATTAGCATATTCAACTTCTGCCAAAACAAGTGGAACTTCCAAGTTTACAAAATTATCCACTTCCAATTTATAGTTTGAATTTTCAATAATTTTATATCTGTTTTTAACAATTGTTTTTCCGTTTTTAAATTTCAAAAGTTGTTTTGCAAAAGTTTTTGAAATTAAAAATTCTTTTTCTTTCCTGTTGTTAAGTGATGAAGATTTTAGCGTTAAATAATAATCAAAATTTTCTTTTCTTATTCTTATTTCATTAAAATCTTCAAGTGAAAAATTAAAATAATTGCTAAGCATTAATTTTGCAAGGCTTGGTGTTAAATAAGTTTGTTCAATTCTGTTAAATGTTTTGCAACAATCTGGCAACTTATTTAATTTAACTTTAATTTCATTTTCAACACCTTTGTTTATAAAGTTTGTTGAATAATATGAGTGTGGTTGAATTATTTTTAAGTTAAGGTTCTTTATTAATTCATTAATATTTTCCTTACTTCCAGTTTTAATTTCTAAAATTTGTGAACCATCGTTAAAAGTGTCAAGGCAAAAATTAACATCTTTGAACTTATAATTAATTCTGTTTTTCTTAACACTGCCAGCAAATGAATAACCAGCATTTATAAACATTGAGCATATGCTTATGCTGTTACGCAAATTTGGATTTTGTATATCTTGCAAGTTAAATTTTTGTTCTGGGCGATTCAGCCAACTTTTTGAATTGTTTTGTTCGCTTTTATGTGTTATATTTTTAACTTTTCCATTTTCTTCCCTTATTCGAACAACCTCGTTTGTGTTTTCAATGAAAGAAGGATTTAAATAAAAATCCCTTTGCATAACAGAATTAATTTTTTGATAATTTGTTAAATCAATGTTTTTCACAACAAATTTAATTTGTTGGCTTTCAAAATTTGAATTTCTTTCATTATCAGTGTAAGAATTATCAAAAATAAAATCTGCATTTTGGCGGTTTGGATATGTATGTTTTATATATCCCGGCATGGTTGAAGATAAAAAGTTTTCAATAACTATATCTTTACTCATGCTTGATCTTTTTGAATTAATATCGCGATTAAATCTGCGAACAAGCAATGTGTTAAAATCACAATCGATAAATATTTTATATGTTTTGATGTGGTTATTTAAATTTTTAATAAGTTCATTGTTAAGTGCATAAATGCCTTCAACAATTAAAACTGAATTTTTATCCACAGAAACTGAATTTTCTTTTTTATAATCTATTCTTGAATAAGTGAAGTTTCGTTGTGGAATTATAACTGATTTAAATTGATTTGAAGCAAATATGTTGCAAAAAGTTGCACATTTTTTTAAATTAACTGCATTTGGATTATCAAAATCAATTTTATTAATGCCTGAATTTAAAATATGAACAATATTTCTTGCAATTTCTTGCCCGACTTCGTTTTTTAAGTCAGCATAAATTTTTAAGCAGTTCTTACTATCAAATTGTTCTGAGAAAGTTTTGTTAAGTATGTGTTTATCAATAATTTTTAAAACTTTATTAAATGTTTCGTTATCAAAAAAATTAAAATGATTTTCAAAATATTGCTCTAAAATTATTCGAGAATTGTTTTTATAGAAAGCGTCGGTTGAAACAACGGCACTTGAAATATTGTTTTCTGCAAGCATATTTTTTAAGTTTTCAGCAATAAAAGTTTTGCCTGAACTGGAAGCACCTGAAACAAAAATGATTTTTGCACCATTTTTTACTTGTTGCAGAATGTTATAGTTAAGCATTTCAGTTTTATCCATATGTTTCACCCCCTTTGATTGATTACAATTAATTATATAACATTTAATTTTTTTTTACAAATAATAAATATTTATATCTGTTATAAACTTAAAATATATCACAAAATTTGATATTTTTTTTAAATATGCGTTTATAAGCACATGAACATTTTAATTTTGCGTTAAATAAATAACTGACCGAATTGGTCAGTTATTTATTATTCTTTTTTTACATTTTTTCAAAATAAACCATTGTTTCAACATGTGGTGTTTGTGGAAACATATCGAACGGCTGAACAAAATTAATTTTATATGAGTTTTCGGTTAAAATTTTTGCGTCTCGTGCCAAAGTTGCTGGATTGCATGAAATATATATTATTGCATTTGGTTTTGCATTTTTTATTGATTCAAGCACAATTTTATCGCAACCTTTTCTTGGTGGATCCAACACCACGCAAGAATTTTTATTTTTAAGATTTGAAATTATTTTTGGCAGTTCCACCGCACAATCGCCACAAATATTTGTTAAATTTGTTAAATTATTTTCTTTTGCAAGCATGTTTGCACTGTTAACTGCTTGTTGAACAATTTCAACACCATAAACTTGTTTTGAAACTTTTGCTATCATTGCGCTTAAAAGACCAGCACCAGAATATGCGTCTATAACAGCGTCAAAATTGTTTTGCTTAATTATTTCAAAAACTTTTTCATAAATTAAAGTTTTAACATAGTTATTAACTTGCATAAAACTTTGTGGATAAATGCTGTAAGAAATGCCATATTCAGCATTTGTTAAATATTTTAATCCGTAAATATGTTTAAATTCGTTACCCAAAATTACATTTGTGTTTTTTGTGTTTATGTTTAAATATAAGCCAAAAGAATTATAGGTTTGTTGAAGTTTTTGCGTTAATTTTTCAATATTATTAACATTTTTTCCATTAATAACAAGAACAATTAAAATTTGATTATTTAAACTGCGTGCAACAATATGCCTTATTAAACCTTTTCCAGTTTGTTCGTTATATCCACTAACTGAATTTTCTTGCATAAATTCATTAACAATTTTTATTGCTTTGTTGGTTAATTCATCTTGCAAATAACAAGTTGATGTTGGAACAATTCTATGGCTGAAATTTGCAAACATTCCAATCTGAAAACCGCCACCATATTCAGCAACTGGCATTTGAATTTTATTTCTGTAACCATATTGCAAGTTGGAAGCAATGCAGTTTAACACATCAACTTCAATTCCACCAAGTTTTTTAAGATTGTTTTTAACCAAATTTGTTTTAAATTCAAGTTGTTTTTGGTAACTTAAATGTTGCAATGCACAACCGCCACATTTTTTATAAACTGGGCAATTTGGTTCAACTCTGTGATTGCTTTTTATTAAAATTTCAATAAGTTTTGCAACATAGAATGAAGATTTTGTGTTAATAATTTGCGCTTTAACTTTTTCGCCCACAAGTGCAAAAGGCACGAAAATAACAATATTTTCGTGCTTTGCAATTCCTTCACCATTAACACCCATATCAACAATATCAAGGGTAAGAACATCATTCTTTTTAATCATAACATATTCTCGTATTTAAAGTTTAAAATTAATGTTTAATTATGTTTATTTAATTAATCAACTTTTGGTCGGTTTTCATTTGAAACAAATGCAAAACCCACTGCGTCTGGCCCAACATGACAGCCAATAACTGGCCCTATGTAAGAAACTTCTGGGGTTATATCAGTTACTTGCATAAGTGCATCTTTAAGTTCTTCGGCATACTTTTCGTTGCCAGAATGAACAATTGACAGATGGCAATTTTTATTATATGTGAAATTGCGCATTTGTTCAGCCATGAATTTAATTGCATTCTTTCTGCCCTTTTCTTTTTTAATAACAGAAAGTGCACCTTTTTCGTTAAAGGTTAAAATTGGTTTAATTCCCAAAAGAGTTCCCACAACAGCAGAAGCAGCACTTACCCTTCCGCCACGCTTTAAGAAATTTAAATCGTCCACCATAAACCAAACTTGAAGTTTATGTTTAATTTCATTTATATAATTATATGTTTCTTCCGCGGTTGCACCATTGTTACGCATTTCAACTGCAATTTTAACCAAAATACCTTGACCAATTGTTGTTGAATGGCTTTCAATTGCATAAAGTTTAAAATCTGGATATTTTTCTTTAATTATTTCATAT
The DNA here is from genome assembly GCA_045639255.1 of Clostridia bacterium. Lineage (GTDB taxonomy): Bacteria > Bacillota > Clostridia > Christensenellales > UBA1242 > JAZUCT01. Next base: position 414 of record JAZUCT010000005.1, on the reverse strand, counting down.
GCCTGATTTGCAACATCAAGTGTTGGGCTTAATGCATAAGAAATTGTGAAATGAACAACTTCTTTAACACCATTTTTTGCTAAGTTTTCAAAATGATCAAGATGATCTTGCAAGTTAAGCATTGCTGTGCGGGCAACTGCTTTGTTCCTTAGCCTGTTATAAAAATTTTCGCAATCTGCATTTGTTGAATATTTATCTTTAACAAATTCGGTTTGCCCATTTTGTTCAATTGTGTAAGTTAGCGAAACAAACCAAACATCGTTTTCTTTTATATAGGATTGAATTAAATCACAAGTGCTGTCGGTTGAAACATCAAATTTTTTCATAAGTAAAAATTCTCCTTATTGTAAGTTTAAAACATTTATGAAAATTTGTAAAAGATTTTTTATTAAATTTTGAAAATTTGCCATTTTT
>JAZUCT010000004.1:0-9411 GCA_045639255.1 Clostridia bacterium | reverse complement strand
ATGATAATGTTAAAGTTGATGTTAACTATGTTTCATCAACCAACGAATTTGTTTCAGTGGGCGATTATTCAATCGAAATTATCGGGCTTTCAGGCATTGATAAGGATAACTACAATTTAACAACTTACGAAACAATTTCTTATGAAATTATTGCAACACAAGTTAAAGTTAATGTTAAAAACACAAAATTTGGTTTCACAAATATTCAACTTAAATCAGAACAACTTGAATTAAGTTTTGATGGTTCTGTTTCAGTTGTTGAAACCGACTTTATGTTAAGTGAATTGCCAACAAGTGCTGGCGAACACACAATTTTAATTTCAAGTTTAAATTCAGGCATTAAGTTCGATATTGCAGATTTTAAAGTGGTTATAGAAAAAGCAAATATCACCGGCATAACTTTTAACAACAAAACTGTTACATATAACAACAAACAACATTCAATATTTGTTACATATAACAACAAGGAACACTTAGATAATGAAATAACATTAAGTAACAATCAAAAACTGCAAATAAGTTACACACAAAACACCTTAACCGATGTGGGAAGCATTGATGTTACAGCAACAATCTCAAACGATAACTATAACGAACTTAAACTTTATGCAACCTTAACAATTGAAAAAGCACGCATATCAATTGAAGTTAGTTCACAAAAAACTTTCACATATAACAAAACACAACAAGGCGTTGAAATTGTTGGGCTTAACAACTTGTGGTTTAAAGATTTAATCACTTACAGTTACGAAAGCACAAATTATTCATCAACTTTAAAACCTGTTAATGCAGGAACATATTGTTTGGTTATAACACCAATTAATTTAAATAACATTGAAATTGCAAACTCAGAAAATCAATTTGTGATTAACACAAAAGCAATAACCATTTCAAGTTTAACTGAACAAAAATTCACATATTCAGCAACTGAAAAAGAATTTGTTGTTAGTTATTCAGGTGTTATTACGGGCGATGAAGTAAGTGTTAATTGCCTATATGAAAACTCTGAAAACTTGCCAATAAATGCAGGCACATATAAAGTTAAATTCAGTTCATTAAGTGGCAAACACAGTGAAAATTATCACATTGCAACAACAGAAACTTCAACCTTAAAAATTGAACCTTATAAAATTAAAGTTGAAGCAGAAGATAAACAAATTGTATATGGCGAAAGTGATGTTGAATTAACCTATAAAAAAGTTGAACTGCTTTCAAACGATAAATTCACTGGAAAACTTGATCGTGAGAAAGGCACTGCTGTTAACAGTTATGTTATTTTGAAAGGCAGTTTAAGTGCAGGTGAAAACTATGAAATTAACTTTGTTCCTGCAACTTACAGCATAACCAGGCGTGAAATTGGTTATGAAGAATTTGCAAAACAATTCACTTATAACGGAACTTCACAAATTCCAGTTGTTAACTTCACAAATGCCGTTAATGGCGACACCAATATTGCAACAATTCAAACAATAGGCAACACAACAAATGTGGGAACTTACACCTTAAAATTTGTTATTTTAAACACAAACTATAAACTTCCAACAAATTCAAGTTTTGAAATAACAATTAATAAAAAAGATATAAGCGAAGTTATTTTAGGGCTTGTTCAAACTGAAAAAGATTTCGATAACTTAACATTTGAACCAATTGTGTTAATTAACGGAAGTTATAACTATAACATCTCTTACACATTAAACAACAACAGCGTAAGTGAAATTTTAAATGCAGGCATATATGAAATTAATGTTGAACTTGATAACCCTAACTTTATGGGCGAAAAAACTTTTGAATTTAAGGTTAACAAAATTGAATATAGCCAAAGTGTTGTTGAAAATGCAGAAGTTGAAATTTCTTCAACCACACTTAAAGTTAAAAATTTAACAAACATAAGTGTTTCAACTGATGGAGTTAATTTTGTAAGCGGAAACATTCTTTCAAATCTTACAGAAAACACAACCTATAATGTTTATGTTCAAGTTAATGAAACACAAAATTATAAAGCAACTTCATTCTTACTTGGCGAATTTAAAACAAGTTTATGTGCACAAAAAATTAACCAAAGAATTGAAACTGAAATTGCAACACCGAACTTGCAAATTAACAACATTCTTTCAATAAAACAAATAATTGAAGATGTTAAGTTGTTAAGCGAAAGCGAACAACAAATTTTAAACACAACAAATTATCAACTTATGTTGCAAGCATATCAAAACTATTTTAACCAACTTGAAACCGAAGTTGAAAAGGTTGAATATGATTCTTGCCTTGTTAATTTTGATGCACTAAACACATTAATAAATTTAACTTATTCGTTCGCATTTGCTGGATTGAGCGTTATGTTAATAAAAGGAAAAAGGAAAGACGAAAATGAATAACAAAAAGAAAAAAATCTTATTAATAAGTCTTTCAGTGCTTGCTGTTCTTTTGGTGCTAGGCATAGTTTTAATATTTTTGCTTGTGCCAAAAGAATTAACAGCAAACAATTATTTTAAATCTTTAACCAACTCGAACCACACAAAACAAGTGCAAATAACCAAAATTGAAGAAAATAATGTGTTGCTTTATGAAAAAACTGAAACAATGTTTATAAGCGGAAAAAAAGTTTATCACAAAATTGAAACAAAAACACTTTCACAAAGCAGTGAAACAGACTATGATTTAACTGTTGAAGAGTTCTATTATTTTAATAATTTAATTTATTATTTTGAAAATAATGAATGGAAAACTTCAGAATTTAACTTAAATAATCAACTTAAATCATATAATTTTAAAACTGAATATTTCAGTTTGTTAAACTTCGATAAAAAAATTGAAGAAACTGGTTCTTTAACTGGCGAAATTAAAAATGAAAATGTTAAAGATGTGTTTGGTTCAAATTCAAACCTAAAAGATGTTTCATTAAGCATTTTGGTTAATAAAAAGGTTAAAGTGCAAAGTTATTCAATTTTGGGTTTAAACGAAACAAACAAAAATGTTTCAATTTTAAGCACATATTCTTATGAACAAGAAAATGTAACACTTCCAATTTAAAACATAAAAAACAGCCAAACGGCTGTTTTTTGTTTCTTTAATGCAAGATTTTATAACTTCAAAAGTAACCTTTCTTGTTGTTTTCGGAGCAACTCACCTCTCATGTCATTCTTGCAAGGTGCGAGAATCTAGCGCAGCGTTAAACTCCAAAGATATTCTTTTAAATAAATAACAGCCGCTTAGAGCGTTTGTGGGGTTCGGGGAATCGCAACCCCCGAAGTTTTGGTTCTTTTGTGAGTAAAAGAACAGGTTTGTTTCTTTGAGTTCAAAGAAAATGTGTTTTTATAACACTCTAACATCAATCAATTCAATGCTTTCAACCAGTGGTGTTGAATTGCATTTTGTTAAGTTTGTTGATAAATATTTTTTATTATCGTCGGCAAAAATAGTTACTGCATTTTCTTCACCCGAAAGCACACAGCCCAAAAAGTTTGCACCACTTGAAATGCCCACACCCAGCGAAAGTTTTTGGCACAACTTTTTTGCCATTGCCAACGCATCTGCATCAGAAATTTGAATAACACCATTGCAAAGAGAACTGTTATATAGTTTAGGCAAAATTTCATCGCTTAAACCTTGCAGTTGGTGGTGTTTAAAAGGCTTTTTGTTTGAAATAATGCGAGCATTTTTTGGTTCAATGGCAAATAATTTAACACCTAACTTTTGTTTAAGAACTTTTCCAACACCACTGAAAGTTCCACTTGTTCCAATTCCACAAACAAAAGCGCTAACAGGTTTAAATTTAACTTGCTTAACAATTTCTTTTGCGGTTATGTTTTCGTGGGCTTTTGTGTTGTTAAAGTTTTCAAACTGCATAGGGCAAAAATAACCCATTTGCTTATATTTTTCACATAACTTAAAGGCTTGTTTAAAATTTTCAGTTTCAACAAGTTCTGCACCATAAAGTTTCAACAATTGTTTTCGTTCAATGCTCATATTTTTTGGCATTAAAATTGTTGTTTTCAGTTTAAGTAAGTTTGCAACAGCACAAATTGAAAGCCCCATGTTTCCGCTGGAAACTTCAACAATTTTATCGCCTTCTTTAAGTTGTTTGTTTTTAAAGGCAGTTGTTAAAATTTGAAACGCAACTTTATCCTTAACACTTCCAGTAAGCGAAAACCATTCGCACTTTGCATAAACTTTTTTAATTTTATTTTTAAACTTATATGTTATTTCAATCATTGGAGTGCTGCTTACCAATTTTTTTATTGTTTTAATTTCCATACTTTTATTTATGAAAAATAACAAAAAATGTTTTATTTTAACAAAAAATATGATAAACTTAAATAAATTTAAACAAAAGGAAAAATTAAAATGAATTGGGAACAAATTTGGACAACAATTAAAACATTTTTTAAAAGCAATATATGGAATATTTTAACCTTTTTTGTAATTTTAGTTTTTGGTTTTATTGCAATTAAAATTGTTTTAAAATTATTAAAGAAAATTATTAATTCAACAAAAATGGAAAAAATTGCACAAAATTTTTTGCATACAATAATTAAGTTTTGCTTATATCTTGTTTTTATTCTTGTTCTTTTAAGCACCATTGGAATTGAAGTTTCAGGAATAATAACTGCACTTAGTGCACTTGTGCTTGCGGTTGGAATGGCACTTCAAAACAACATTTCAAACCTTGCAAATGGCATGATTATTGTTGCAACAGGAATGTTTAAAAAAGGCGATTTTATTGAAGTTGATGGTGTTAGCGGAAGCATTGAAGAAATTAATTTCTTGTTCACAACTTTAAAAACTTCCGACAGCAAAAAAGTAACTTTGCCAAACTCAACAATTGTTAATAACAGCGTTATTAATGCAGGTGGAAATGCACAAAGAAGGGTGGATTTTACATTCAGTGTTGCCTATGAAACAGATGTTGAAACAGTTAAAAATCTTGTTATTAATGTTATGAAAAGCAACGGAAATGTTTTGCTGGATCCAGCACCATTTTGCAGATTAAAAAATTTAGGTGCAAGCAGTATTGATTTTTTTGCAAACTGCTGGTGTGATAAAGAAGATTATTGGGAAGTTTATTATTATGTTCTTGAAAATGTATATAACGAAATGAAAAGAAATAACATTTCAATTCCATATAATCAACTTGAAGTTCGCACAAGAACAGACGCTGTTTCAATGCCATATAACAAACAAGAACTTCCAGAAAGGATTGAAAAAGTAAGGCAAACAGAACCTGTTCATAAAATTGATGTAACAAAAATGTTTAAAAAGAAAACAAATAAAAAAAATAAAGAATAAAAGCGGGTTTTGAACCTGCTTTTTTTATTGCAACTTAAAATAAATATTTTCATATATATTTAAAGGAATAACGGAGGATATCTTATGAATTTTATGGAACTTAACGCAAAAATTTTAAGTTTGCAAAATCAACAAGGAATTGATTTCAGTGTTATTGGATATTCGCTTTTGGGTAAACCAATTTATTGTGCTCATATTGGCAGTTATGAAGGAAATCAAATAATTTGTGAAGGTGCAATTCACGCAAGAGAATGGATAACCGCACCTTTGCTTGTGGATATTTGTCAATATTCAAAAGATAAAATAAGCAGTGGTGGAATATATTTTGTTCCAATGGTTAACCCCGATGGTGTTGAATTTGTGCTTGATGGTGTTGAAAAGGTTAAATGTGAACAACTTAAAAAATATCTTGTTAACATAAACAATGGTAACCAAAACTTTGATTTATGGAAGGCAAATGCAAATGCGGTGGATTTAAATGTTAATTTCAATGCACTTTGGGGCGGTGGTGCGCAAAATGTGTTTTGTGTTGCACCTGCAAATTTTGTGGGATATTATGCAAACAGTGAACGGGAAGTCAACACACTTATTGAACTGACCAAATTGGTCAACCCAGCATTAACACTGAGTTGGCACACAAAAGGCGAAGTTATTTATTATGGTTTTGAAACACTTTCGGCACAGCAAATTGAAAGGGATAGGCAAATTGCACTTAAACTTTCACAAGTTAATGGCTATCAGCTTGTTAAAACAGAAAATTCAACTGGTGGATATTCCGATTGGGTTTCGCTTAACTTTCAAGTGCCAGCATTCACAATTGAAGTGGGCAACAATGCAATTCCACACCCACTTGGAGAAGAATATTTGCCAATTATTTTTGAACAAAACAAAGAAATTGCCCTTGAAGCACTTAACATTGTTAATAACATAAATTTAAGTGTTTCTGCACAAAACATGCAGAATAATTTAAAAAATCCTTTAAATATTGTTGAAAATTTCAATTTTAACGCAGAAAACATAAATAATAACAATGAAATTTATGAAAATTCACGCAATAATATTTCAAAACGCCCATATATTAACGAAAACTTAAATAATGTTCAAAATGTAAGCATAAATTTTAAAGAAAAATATTTCATTAAACCATAAAAAACTTAAAAAATGCATAAAAAACATCAAAAAAACGCAAAAAAACAACAATTTTTGCGTTTTTTGTGTAATTTTAAAATCTAAAAAACTGATTTTAATTTGTTACTTATATGCGTGCAAAAGCGTGCGTTTTCTTCGAAGATTATCATTAATAATAAGGTCGAAAACTGGCAAAATTTGTTTTAAAAAAATGTTAAAAATCATTTGCAAAATTTAGCGCATTTTAATATAATATGCACATGGGAGAAATAACAAATGAAAAAATTTTTTCAAGAGTTTAAAAAATTTATAAGCCGTGGCAATGTTGTTGATATGGCAATTGGTGTTATTATTGGAAGTGCTTTTTCAAGCATTGTAACATCGCTTACAAACAAAATTTTAATGCCACTTATTAATGCTTTGCTTGCAAAAGGCGGAAACGGCTTAGAATCGGCATACACATTTTTAATTAAAGGATATACCGATGGCGAACTTGATTTAACAAAAAGTATTTATATCGATTGGGGTTCATTCATAACCGCAATTCTTAATTTCTTTTTAATTGCATTTGTGTTGTTTATAATTATGAAAACAATTATGAGTGCAAGGGGCTTTTTAAATAAACAAGCAAAAAAATGGCCTACTAAGGACGAAAGAAAAACCCTTAAAGAACAAGGGGTTAACATGAAAAACAAAAAAGAAGTTCTTTTGGCAACTGCTGAACTTCGTGAAAAAAATAAACCTGTTCCAGCACCACCAAAACCAACGCAAGAACAACTTCTTGCAAACATTTTGGAAGAACTTAAAAAACAAAATGTTCAACCTGAAAACTTACCTGAAAACACAGAAAAATAAAGGGGAAAACCTAGTTAATGTTTCTTTTTGTTTTGACTTATGCTTGCATTTTCAATAACAACTAAATTGGAAATAAGCTTGCATAAAAAATAAGAAGAATTTTCGTTAAGTTTACCTTTGTAAAACACTTTTAATGTGGCATTTTCTTGGCTTTTATTTGCATAGGTTATGTTGTAAAAACTGTATCCCAAAATATTCAAAAATGGGTTAATGTGATAAAGATTGTTTTTAATATAAACAATTCCAACCAAAACCAAAATTGCAATAAAAACAATTGCCATGCTTATTTTTTCTAACTCAAAGGTTAAGGCAAACAAAACAAACAGCGAAAAATAACTTAAAAAGTGTTGATCAGTTGTGTTCGAAACACTTGTTAAAGTTATTTTTTCTTTTTTATTGCACGGTTTCTTTAAAACCAGCCTTACACCAACAATGCCACAAATTGTTAAAACCAACAGAAAAACCACCATAAATATGTTCAAAAAATCTTTGGTTAAATTGTTGGTTAAAATTTCAATAACAAACTTAAACAGCAACAGCACATACATAGGCACAAAGGCACTTATATATAGCAATATTTTATAAATGTTTTCTTTGTGTTTTTTCATGCATATAGTTTGCTAGCAATAAATTTTTTTATGCATTTTTGGCAAAATATAAATAACTTTCTTTGAAAGCAAAGAAACAAACTTCTTCTTTTACTCACAAAAGAAGCAAAACTGTGGGGGTTGCGATTCCCCCCACACCCCACAAACGCTCTAATCGGCTGTTATTAAACTTGCATGTGTGGCTTCGTAGCGTAAAACCAACGCTTCAAAGAAAGTTAAACTGCATAATTCTTAACTAAAATAAAAATAATATAAATATTATTTAACCTATTTTATTTAGTTGCCTTAAATTAAAAAATGTGATAAAATACATAAAAATATTAGTGAATTTGGAGAAAAAGAGTATTATGTTCAACACTAAAAAACTTAAAAATTTGTTACTATTTGTTCTTGCGGCAATCTGCTTTGTTTTGCCATATCAATTTTTAAGCAACGCAAGTCAAATTTCAAATAATCAAACCGAAACAGAAGTGGTTTTGGCTGATAACTATGTTCATGTCAGTTATTATTATGAAGATGAATTTATTGTAACGCTTGATTATATTCCAACTGAAGGTGGTGCATCATTAAGTTGGTCATCTGTCGAATCGAACTATGATGTTTTATGGAGTAAATCGGGTTATTCTTTTCATGGTTGGAGCACTTCACAATTTGACCCATATTCAATCATTGGTGGTGGTGAAGGAATTGTGTTGCCTTCAAGTTATGCGGGTTCATACCTTTCTCTTTATGCCACAGGTTTAAAAATGCAACCAGTAAGTTCAATGTTCTATAACAGCACAACTTTGGTAGACACAATTATTGCTGATAAATATTGGCATTCATATAATGATACATACTATATTGAAATGGATCTTCCATATGCGCCAACAGCACCAAGTGGCTATACCTTTGGTGGTTGGGAAATTAATGGAAAAACTTGGCCAGAAGGTGCAGTTTTTACCGACACTTCTTCTGCAACATATTATGAAGCAACTGCAACTTGGATTTCCACTTCTTATACATACACTGTTTCTTATTTCAGTGACGAAGAACACCTTGGATCATATACTCATAATTCCGGTGTTTCACAAAAACTTAAAACCTGGTATGAACTTGGTGGAACATTTGGGGTTGATGGCGTAACTTTTTATGAATGGTTGGACCCCAACTCAGGTAATAGTTATAGTGACGGTGAAAGTGTTGTTAACATGCTTTCAAGTGCAGGCAATATTGAATTATATGCAATTGGTGTTGGCACATTCACATTAACTTGTCAATCAGAAGGCTCAACTTATAAAACTTTAACACAAGCTATTTATTATAATTGTGAGGCGGGAGCATTTGCGTATGCAAATTTCACCCTTCCAAGTGCACCAACTGCACCAAGTGGAAAAAGTTTTGGTGGTTGGGAAATAAGTGGTGAAATTTATGGTGCAGGCGCTATATATTCCACTGCATCAAGTTCACTAAGTGCAACAGCAACTGCTGTTTGGAATTCAAGTGCAGCAGCAACATATTTTGTTAACTTCGATGCAAACGGTGGTTCTGGCTC
>JAZUCT010000003.1:0-12967 GCA_045639255.1 Clostridia bacterium | reverse complement strand
TGTTGTTCATTCAAATGGTGCAACATATGTAACCACATTAACAAATGGAGTAACAAAAGTTATTTCTGCACCAGCAAATGGAACATATACTATTGAATATTCAGTTAACTTTAACCATGCAGTAACTGCAAGCACAAGTTTCACTGTAACAGATAGTTCTGCTCCACAAACAATAACATTCAGCTTATCTAAACAATCAAATAAATATTTCTATGATGTATTAAGTGTAAGTAACAATAAACAAACACTTCTTGCAACTGGAAATGTTAACTTAATTAATGAAATAAATTCTTCAAATATTGCAGAAATTATTTCAACAATTCTTGGCTTAATACTTCTTGGATTTGTTTTTGCAAAAACCAAAAGAAAAAATAATTATGCCTAGAAAAAAATGACACGAAACAAAAAAACACACTCACCAAAACACTGGTAAGTGTGTTTTTTGTTCCTTTTAACTTGCTTGTTAAACAAGTTATAATTTGCTATAATGTTATATATGGACAGAGAAATTCATGGTGTTATTGAAGAAATTGTTTTCAGAAACGATGATAATGGATATACAGTTGTTAACCTTGATGTTAGCGGTGTTTTGGTTACTGCCGTTGGGAAGTTTCCAATTATAACAGAAGGGCAAAATGTAACTTTAACTGGCGAATATGTTAAAAATAACAAATTTGGCGAACAATTTTCGGTTAAAAGTGTTAAAGTTAGTGCTCCAAGCAACATTGAAGGCATAAAAAAATATCTTTCAAGTGGATTAATAAGTGGTGTTGGTGTTGTAACAGCAAATGCAATTGTTGAAACTTTTGGTGCCGACACACTTTCAATAATTGAATTTAACCCATTAAGGCTTGCAGAAGTTAAGGGTGTAAGCATAACAAAAGCAGCAAAAATTGCACAAAGTTTTATGGAAATAAAAAACATGCAAGATGCAGTTATGTATTTGCAAGGGCTTAACATAAGCACAAACATGGCAATTAAAATTTATAATAACTATGGAAAACACACAATTGAAATGGTTAATTCAAATCCTTATAAATTAATCGAAGATATTGATGGAATTGGGTTTTTAAGTGCCGACCGAATTGCTGAAAAAATGGGCATTTCAAAAGATAGCGAATTTCGAATAAGGGCAGGCGTTCTTTATTCACTTAAAATTGGCATGGAAAAACAAGGTTCAACTTATTTGCCTTGTGAAATGCTTTATGAACAAACACTTTCACTTTTGCAACTTGATTTAAACACATATATTGAATGCGTTAAAAAAATTATTGAAGATTTAAAAATTGATGGACACATTAAACAACTTATAATAGATGAAGAATTGGCACTTACAACCTCAAAATTTTATAATTTCGAAAAAGGCATTGCACAAATAATTGCAACACTTAACAGCAGTTCAACGCAAAATAATTTTGAAAGCGAGATTGCAAACTATGAAAAAATTAACAAAATTTCGCTTCATAGTGGCCAAAAAGATGCAATTTTGTGTGCTTTAAATAATAACTTTTCAGTTATAACTGGTGGGCCGGGAACAGGAAAAACAACAATAATTAAAGCAATTATAAAATGTTTGCCACTTTCAGAACCACTTTTGCTTGCGCCAACTGGCAGGGCAGCAAAAAGGCTTAGCGAAGCAACTGGGCAAGATGCAAAAACAATTCACAGGGCACTTGACCTTGATTTTACTGACGGTGAACGCCCAGAAGCATTCACTTACGATTTTCAAAAGAAACTTAAAAACGATTTAATAATTATCGATGAAGTTTCAATGGTGGATAGCAGTTTAATGTTTTACTTATTAAAAGTTGTTAAACCACATGCAAAAGTTGTGTTGGTGGGCGATAAAGACCAACTTCCAAGTGTTGGTTGTGGAAATGTGTTAAGTGATATTATTTCATCACAACTTGTTCCGGTTGCACATTTAACACAAATTTATAGGCAAAGCGAAAACAGTTTAATAATAACAAACGCACACGCAATAAATAATGGCGAAATGCCAATTCTTGATAATAAAAGTAACGATTTCTTTTATGAAAACAAACAAGAACCAACAGATATTTTGCAAACAACACTTAATCTTATAACAAAACGATTGCCTAACTTTCTTAATGTTTTGCCACAAAAAATTCAGGTTCTTGCACCAATGCGAAATGGAATTTGTGGTGTTGATAACTTAAACAGGAAACTTCAAGAAATAATTAACCCACAAAGCGTGCATAAAGCAGAAATTTTGCTTGATAACACAATTTTCAGAGTTAACGATAAAGTTATGCACACTGTTAATAATTATCAACTTGAATGGAAAAAAATTGGTCAATTTAAAAACGAAGAATATGGCGAAGGTGTTTTTAATGGCGATATAGGTGTTATAACTGAAATTAACAGGCAAACAGGTGAAACTGTTGTTGAATTTGAAGATGGAAGAATTGCAAAATATTCAAAGCAAGATTTAAGTCAATTAACACTTGCTTATGCCATAACAATCCATAAAAGTCAGGGCTGCGAATTCGATGCAGTTGTTCTTCCAATCGTTGGTGGTGCGCCAATGATATGCACAAAGAATTTGCTGTATACCGCAGTTACAAGGGCAAAACAAATGGTTGTTCTTGTTGGCAAAAAATATAATATAAAATCTATGGTTGAAAATAACTATACTGCAAAGCGATATACAATGCTTAAACATTTTATTCAAGTTGAAACAGAAAGATACGCTTCAATGTTTAATTAAAAGGAAAAAATGAATTTTAAAAAACTTACAGATAAAATTTTAAATATAATATTTCCAGATAATTTAAAATGCCATTGTTGTTCAAAAGAAATGGCTGAACTTAATAATTCCACATATCTATGTGAAGAATGTTATTCAAATCTTCCAGTTATAACAGGAAAAGTTTGTTTAAGGTGTGGCGAGCCAATTAACAGCGAAGCCAAATATTGTTTAAGGTGCAAAACAACTCAGTTCAGTTTTTCGCATGCTTATTCTTTTGGTGCATATGCTGGCAACATTAAACAACTTATTCATAATTTTAAGTTTAATAACAAGCCATATTTAAGCAAGTGTTTTGCCAGCATGCTTAACACAACTTATGTTTTAAATATTATTCAAAAACATAAAATAGATGCAGTTACCTATGTTCCGTTAAGCATTGAAAGATTTAAAGAAAGGGGCTATAATCAAAGTGAATTGCTTGCAAAAGACTTTTGCAAAATTTCAAAATTGCCATTTTATAAAAATTTGTTAGTTAAAGTTAAAAACACAAAACCACAAGCAAATCTTAACATGAATGAAAGAAAAACAAACCTAAAAAATGCCTTTGAAGTAACTTCAAAAAGCATTGTTAAAAATAAAACATTTTTGCTTATTGATGATATTTTCACAACAGGCAGTTCGTGTGAAGAATGTGCTGAAACTTTAATTAAAGCAGGTGCATATGAAGTTATTGTTTTAACAGTTGCACACACCATATTAAATAATGTTAAGGAAAAATAAAAATGCAAATAACAAGTATAATTTCACAAACCTTTTTATCAAACACCTTTTTGGTTGAAAATAATGGTGAATATATCATTTTCGATTGCGGTGCTTCAATTAACAAAGTGAAATCTGTTGTTAAAAATAACCCTGTTAAAGCAGTGTTTTTAACACACGGGCATTTCGACCATATTTATAACTTAGATAGTTATGTTAAAACCTTTAATTGCCCAGTGTTTTGCAGTGAATCGTGCTTTTTAAAATTTAAAAATCCACAACATAATTTAAGCAATTATTTCTTAAAAAAAGATATTATTTTGCAACAAAACACATTTAATGAAGTTATAAACGGAAAATCAATGATAATTGCAAATTTAAAAATAACACCTTATCACTTAAAAGGCCATTCGAATTGTTCAGTTGCATATTTAATTGATAACAATTTGTTTTGCGGTGATATAATTTTTAAAAACGCTGTGGGCAGAACAGATTTCTATGATGGCAATGAAAATGAAATGATAAAAAGCCTTGAAAAAATTAAAAAAATTAATGCACAAAATTTCTTTTGCGGACATGGTTCAAATTTTCAAAAATAAATGAATTCGCTATTGACAATTCTTTTAAATTAATTTAAACTTACTTCACTTAACAAAATTATAACATTTTGAATAAAAAATATAGATAAAAGGAGGGAAGAAAGCAAGTGCAAGATGTTTTTAGTGCAATAACAACACTTGATGCAAATTGGGGCATTTGGAAAATTTTTTTAAGAATTTTTCTTGCAATGATTGCAGGATTTATTCTTGGGCTTGAAAGCAGATCAAGGGCAAAAGATGCAGGTGTTAAAACACACACTTTCCTTTGCGTTACAGCATGTGTTTTAATGATTGTTTCAAAATATGGTTTTTATGAAATTGCTCACTTTGATGGAATTCAATATGATGCTTCCAGGGTTGCTTCAACCATAATTTCTGGCTTATGTTTTGTTGGTGCCGGAATGGTTTTATATAAAAAGGATTCTGTTAAAGGCTTAACCACCAGTGTTGGAATGTGTTTAAATATTGCAATTGGAATGTGTTTTGGTTCAGGGCTTTTGGTAACTGGTGCATTTGTAACAATTGTAACCTTATTGCTTCAATTGTTAATGCATTTAAAGTTTGCAATTTTTAGAAATAAAAAACTTGTTATTGTTAAAGCACAATTTATAACAGATAACGATTATATTGAAACATTCAAAAAGATTTTTAATGTTAAGCATTTTAAAACTTTTAAAATTATAAGGCAAAACGATAAGTGCGTTGCTGAAATTGAATTCTATTACAGAAACACCTTAACCAGTGAAGAAATTGCAAAGAAAATTGAAGACGAAAAACAAATTTTAATGTTTGAAAAAATTGAAGAAAAATAAGCCATTGTTTTGGCTTATTTTTTTTTAACAATAAAACAAGTAAATTAATAAACTGATAACAGGGGGCAATATGAAAACATTAAGTGTGTGCCTTATTGTTAAGAATGAAGAACTTGTGCTTAACAGAGTGCTTTGTTGCGTTAAAAAGTTTGCAGATGAAATAATTATTGTGGATACTGGAAGTGAAGATAGAACCATTGAAATTGCAAAAAAATTCACAACAAAAATTTACGATTATAAGTGGGAAAATGATTTTGCAAAGGCAAGAAATTTTTCGTTTTCAAAAGCCACATGTGAATATGTTATGTGGATTGATGCTGACGATTTTATAACCGATAAAAACATTGAAAAAATAAAATTGCTAAAACAAAATTTAAATAAAGCCGATGTTTTTATGCTTAAATATTCAATGGGATTTAATCAAAGCAATCAGCCAACATTTTCTTTTTTTCGTGAACGAATTATTAAGCGAAGTTTAAACCTTAAATGGCAAGGTTTTGTGCATGAAGTTGTTGCACCAACCGGCAAAATTGAATATTGCGAAATTGAAATTGAACACCGAAAAGTTAAAAAAGGCAACCCAAAAAGAAATTTGCAAATTTATAGGCAAGCATTAAAAAATAATCTAAAATTTAATGCACGCGAAACATATTATTATGCAAGGGAACTTTTTTATAATGGTTATTTAACAAGTTGCCTTAAACAAATGAAAAAATTTTTAAAATTTGAAAATAAGTTTATTGGCGATATTTATGGTGCTTACAGCATTATGGCAGAATGTTTGTTAATTAAAAACAAACCACAAAATGCAATAAAATTGCTTTTAAAATTTATTGAAAACAATTCACCAAATGCAGAAATTTGTTGTTTATTTGCAAGGTGTTTTAACTTGCAAAAGAATTATAACAATGCAGTTTTTTGGTTTAAAAGTGCAATAAATTGTGAAAAAAACAATTTTGGATTTTCAAAAAGCGAATGTGAAAATATAATTCCATATCTTGAATTAACACGGCTTTATTATTTACTTGGAAATGTTGAAAAATCAATATACTATCACAAATTATGCTTGCAAACAGATATTCATAACAAAGCAGTGCAACACAACATTCAATTTTTTAATTCATTAAAAAAAATATAGCAATTTGCTATATTTTTTATGCTTTTAAAGTGTTTAAAATCATTTCTGTGTTGTTTTCAAATACTTCTTCATTGTTTTCAAAATTATTATTTTCATCTGGTGTTACATATTCACTTGTGTTATCAACTTGTTCTTCATAATTAAAATTTTCATTTTCATCTTCATAATAATTTTCGTTTTCAGCGGTTTCAGTTTCAAAATTTTGTGTTTCACTTTCGGTTTCTGTTAATTCTTTTGATGTTTCTGTTTCAAACTCGGTTATTTCATCTGATGTTTCGCTTTCAAAAACAGCCTTAACCCTTGCTTCAATTTTTATGCAATTATCAGTGCTGGAATAGTTGCAATAGCAGAAATATTCTTCACAGATTTTTTCAAGTGTTAAATTGTTGCCTAACAAACTTGCTTTTTCAATTGCATCTTCTTTTGCAAGTTGAAGCGCTTTGTTATATTCACTTTTATAATCTTCAATGCTGTAATAAATGTTTCCGTTATAAATTGCACCATTTGAAATTAAAGTGTTAATGGTTTCATCAATATTTTCAAGGTTTGAAGTTTTATAACTTAACAATAACCTTTTTTCAAACATTTGCATTCCGTTTTCAAAAACAGACCTTAAATTTGAAATTTCTGTTGTTAAATTTTCTTCGTTTGCAGATAATGCATTAATAATGTTTTGTTTTTTTTCTTCAACACATTTGCTAACTTCTTCAATGGTTTGTTCCTTGCAAATTAACATAAACTTAATTTCAGCAATATTTGCGTTAACACAAACTTCACCTACGCCAATAACAGCAATGTGTTCTGGGTTTAAATTATCTGCCAAAACAATATCTTTTGTGGGTGCAAATATCATTAACATTGAAATTAATATGCTTGCAAAAATAAATAATTTCTTTTTCATATAAAACCTCCATAACTTTAAATTGTGGAAATTTTTGGAAATTATGCATAACTTTTAAAATTAAATAAAAAACTTTAAAGCAAAATGCCTTAAAGTTTTTTGAACTATGCTGTTGGGCCAGTTGGACCTTGTGGAATTGTTAAGTTTAAAATAAAGTCAGGGCTGGTTCCTGTTATGCTGGCTGCCGCATCAGTTCCGGGTGCACCAGTTGTAACAGTTCCAATTGTTAAAGTTATTGTTGGTGCTTCGCCAGTAGGACCGGTTGGGCCTGTTGGACCAATTTCACCCGTAGCACCAGTAGGACCTGTTGGACCGATATCTCCGGTTGCCCCAGTAGGACCTGTTTCTCCCGTAGGACCAGTTGCACCGATAGGTCCAATTTCTCCTGTTGCACCTGTTGGACCAGTAGGACCGACTTCACCAGTTGCTCCGGTTGGACCAGTAGGGCCTGTAATGCTTAAACCATCAACACCTGCTTCACCTGTTGGGCCCGTAGCGCCGGTTGGACCAGTAGGGCCGATATCTCCTGTTGCCCCGGTAGGACCTGTTGGACCGATATCTCCGGTTGGGCCTGTTGGACCTGTTCCTGAAAGACCTGTTGGCCCGGTTGGACCCGTAGCCCCAGTAGGACCCGTTGCGCCAGTTCCTGCTGGACCCGTAGCCCCAGTAGCACCTGTTGCACCAGTTGGACCTATTGGACCAACTGGGCCTTGAAATCGCCTTGGTCCAATAACGGTTGTTGTAACAAGTCGGTCAGTTTCACAGCACGGAAAATTGTTAGTTCTTTTTTCGCAACAATCATTGTTCCAATCATCATTTTTTGAATGGCAATGTTTTTTTTCATTGCAGTTATGATTACAACAATTATGTTTGAAAAAATTATTGAAATTATTTCTAAACATTTCTACCTCCTTAGTTCAAGTCATATTATGCAAAGTTAATAATAAATGGTTACAATAATTGTGTAAAAAAATAAAAAATGATATAATAATTAAAATTGGGAAGAGTATGAATAAGATTGAAAAATATTACAACAAGTTTAATGAAGATAAGCGATTGTTAACAAGGCACGGTCAAGTGGAGTTTTCTGTAACCATGCACTTTTTAAAAAAGTATATAAATAACAGAAACAATTTAAATATTTTGGATATTGGGGCAGGCACTGGCAGATATTCAGTTGCATTAAGTGAAATGGGGCATAATGTAACAGCAGTTGAACTTGTTAAACATAACTTAAATGTTTTAAAACAAAAAAATAAAAACATAACAGCAATTCAAGGAAATGCACTTAATCTTAAAAAAATTAAAGATGAAAGTTTTGATATAACACTTTTATTTGGTCCAATGTATCACTTATTCACTTTTGAAGAAAAAGTGCAGGCGCTAAACGAAGCAAAAAGGGTTACAAAAAAAGGCGGATTAATTTTTGTTGCATATGTTATGAACGATTATGCAGTTATAACTTATGCTTTTAAAGAGGGCAACTTAAAAAAATGCATTCAAGAAGGCAGACTTGATAAAAATTTTCAATGTGTTGCACTTGAAGATGATTTATATAGTTATGTAAGATTGCAAGAAATTAATAAATTAAATAAAGCAACAAAATTAAAACGCAAACAAATAATTGGCGTAGATGGTGCAACAGATTATATTCGCCCAGTGCTTAACAAAATGAGTGATGAAGATTTTGAAACCTATATTAAATATCAACTAAGCATTTGCCAACAAAAAGATTTAATTGGTGCAAGTTCGCATACATTGGATATTTTAATAAAAAACTAACTTTAATAATTAAAAAACAAAAGGAAAAATTATGTTATATTTGCTTGAAAATATATTCAGTTTTGCAGGTCCTGCAATTATTGTTCCTGTTTTAATATTTATAATTTCAATAATTGCAATGGCTATGCCAATTGTGATAGTTATTGTTATTGTGGTTAAAGCCATAAAAAATAAAGAAAAAATTGGAACTGCAACACAAGATTTAACAAACAACATTAAAAAAGCATTCAAGCAAAAAGAAAGGCATTGTGCTTATTGTGGAAGCAGGGCAAAAGAAAACCAAGAAAAATGTGAAAATTGTGGTTCAACTACATACATAATGAAATAATTAAGGGGAGATATATATGGCAATTCGTGGCGGAGGTTCCAGAAGAAGTGGCGGGCACTTTGGCAGTTCAAGGTCAGGTGGCGGTTCTGGTTCAAGGTTAACAAGCAGTTTTGGTGGTTCAAGGCAAAGAAGTGTAAGAACAAGTGTTTCAAACATTTCATTTCGTTCGCCAATTCGCAGAACAATTCATGTTAGTTCAAGCCCAATTATTATAGGTGGCGGAAACGAAAACATAGCAGTTCCACTTATTGCAAAAGTTTTGCCGGTTATTTTTGTTGCAATTTTTATAAGCATATGTTTTTTAACAATTGTTTTAACAGGTAGGGGTGGTGCATCGCAAAATTTAAAGGTTATTGAACAAGATTATTCTTTTTATTATTCAATGGCACAACGCGCACAAAATAACAGTGATTACACAACAACAGCAGAAATAACAAACATAATTAAAAATCCAAATGGAAAAAAATATTGCATTGAATATGAATATACTGATGTTGTTTTTCCAAAAGAAATGTATTCTTTCTATGTTTATTCATTGCAAGATATTCAAACACTTGGCTATAACATTGGTGATGTTATTGTTGTTGCACTTGATGAAAAAAATTTTAATTCTTTAACCGACAGTGTTCCCATTGATTATTTAAACACAACTTTGAAAGATGATGAAGAATATTTGCAAACAAAAAATAAACTTACAACTTACACAGCAGTTTTAATTATTGTAAGTGTTTTAATTGTGGCATTAACAACTTTAATTATTGTTAAAATTGTTAAAAATCACAAAAAGAAAGAAGCAGAACAAAAACAACAAGAAAAAACAGAGCAAGAAGAAAAAAATAAAGTTAGGGTATGTGCTTATTGTGGTTCTTTTGCAGAAACAGGCGTTTTGAAATGCGAAAGTTGTGGGGCAAAAGAATTTGAAATGAAATAATTAAATAAGAAAAAAATTCTTAAATAACTTAAAAAATAAATAATTTAGGCGAAATTATGAAAAAAAAGATAGTTATATTTAACATAGTAATGTTTGTTTTAATATTAATTGCAGATTATTTTTATATGCAAGATTGGAGTTTAATTCCAAAATCTATTGGCAGTGGGTTGTTTGTTTTGCAAGCCATTGGAAATTTTGTTTATATTTTAAAAAACAACAAACCAATAAAATTTGCAATATGGCAAATTGTTGCGCTTGCAGTTGCAATGCTTGGTGATATATTTTTAAACATTAATTTTATTGTTGGTGGAATAATTTTTGCAATAGGGCATGTTTTGTTTTTTATTGCATATTGCCAAATTTCAAAAATTCACTGGAAAGATTTAATTTATGGGTTTGTTATTTTTGCAATTTCATTGTTAATTATTTTGTTTTTGCCAATCTTAAATTTTTATAACAATTCATATTTAGTTTTATGTTTAAGTTATGCATTTATAATTTCGTTTATGGTGGGAAAAGCATTTTCAAATTTACTTAGTAAAAAATCAAAAATAACTTTGTTTATTTTTATAGGAAGTGTTTTGTTTTTTATTTCAGATTTCAGTTTGCTGTTAAGCAGTTTTGGAAATGTTAGAAATGCGGTTTATTTGTGTTTAATAACTTATTATCCAGCACAATCACTGCTAGCAAATTCAATTTATTTTTCAGAAAATTAAAAAAGCAAGTTCAACTTGCTTTTTATTTTGTTCCAACCGTTGTGTTATCTTCTTTTCTGTTTTGCAATGCTTTAACTGGGTGTGGTTTTTCTTCAAACCTGTAATCTTGCCCAAACTTTTTAATTGCAGTGTTAATAACAACATGGCTTGCAACATTGTTATCAGTTTTGTTAACAACCTTTAAATGTTTAAAATATCGTGCATCTTCTGGAAGTTCGCTTGCAGGAACATATTCTTCATTAACTGATGTGTAACCTGCGGTTTTAAGAACTTGGCGAATATAAGATTTATTACCTTTAAAACTTAATAGTTTTGGAAATTCTGGATTTGGAATAACACTTTTAACTGCCTTTTTTTCATATTTTTGCAACATCTCGCTTGCTTTTTTTAGGTGTGCAACTTCCATAACAAAATGTTCTTTCCAAATTTGTTTAATATATTCATCGGTTTCATCGTTCATCATGGAATAATATAAATAACATTCAGTATATTCGTGCATAACCCATTGTTCAAGCCAAGTGCAAGTTGGGTCTTTTAAACTTTCATATTGCGAAACATGTTCTTCTTCCACCATTGCAATTTCTGTGAAAAGTTTTCTGCCCAAGTTGTTTTTATACATTTGTGCCATGTTCATATAAAAATTCATTGTTTGTTGTTCGGCAGCAGTTATTATGTTTGCAACAAGTTTTGTGTATGGATCGGCTGTTTTTGCATTCATATGATATCTAACATTATCTTTTGGGTGCCTATGCTCATTAATTGTTGGCCTTCCTGGAATTATTTCAGTGAATTTTCCAACCAAAGTTTCAGCGTCAATGCCATAATCCATTTTTAATAAGTTGGCAAACCTATATAAATGGTCAAAATCTTCAAGAAGTGCAAAATCAAGCGCTGCTTTTGAATTTGCATCGGGCTCGTTTTGTGCCAAAATTGCAGTTAAATCAATTGCAAGTTGCTCGTATGCAATTGTGGTTTCTAAAATATTTTCATTAATGGGTTTTAAAGAACTTATTCTTTTTTGTTGTTGCTGTTCTTGATTTCTAACAAGCGCAATTTCACGCCTTAAATCGTTATCGTTGCAATTTCTTGCAAATTGGTGTAAGAACCAATTGGATTCAAACTCTGTTCCATTCATTAAAATAACTCTGGTTTTAGTGTATGGATCGGCAGTGTGCTTGTTATAAGGTTTTGCACACATTTGCTCCCAGTTCATAAAATAACTTTCAACATCTTTTGTTTCAATTTCAAATGGGTTCATAACAAATTTCTCCTTTATATATTAAAGTTTTGCCCAAATTATCAGCATTTATTCAAATATATTTTAAGAAATAATTTAGTAAAATCCTTAAATTAAAAAAATGCTAACGAATAAATGTTGTTTATTTAAAAATAATATAAGTATATTATTCTTGTTGCAATTTTAAAAAAATGTGATATAATATAAAAAATTAAATTATTTTGGAGAAATATGTATGTTAAGTTTTAAAAACCTTCGAAATTTAATGACTTTTGTTCTTGTGGCAATCTGCTTTGTTTTGCCATATCAATTTTTAAGCAACGCAAGTCAAATTTCAAATAATCAAACCGAAACAGAAGTTGTTCAAGCGGAAAACACTGTTGATGTTTTATATTATGTTGGAGGTAACACAAGCGAAGAATTAGTATGGTATGAAACAGTTAATGTTGGAACTGAATACAATGTTATGCATTATTCAGTTATAGAGCATGAAGTTGGGATATTTACCGCTCCTTCAACACACCCAAACTTTGATTTTTGGCTTAATGGTGATAACAGTGCCATATATAACGGTGGCGAATCAATTACTTTCGATGAACCTGGCACTTATTGTTTTTATGCAGTTTTATATGAAGATATCTCTCTAGTTTATTTAGATGATTCAAGTGGTATTGAAGAAATATATTTAACGGACTATGTAAAAGGGTATTACTATTCAGGAACTAATTATAGAGATTTTTGGTATGTTGATGCTGAGTTTATGCTTGAATACGCACCAACCGCACCAAGTGGCAAAACTTTTGGTGGTTGGGAAATAGATGGACAAATTTATGATGAAGGTGAATATTTAAAAACTTCAACCCATAAAACTGCACGAGCAGTTTGGAATTCTTCTTCTGTTTCATCTTATACATATGAAGTTGCATATTTCAGTGATGAAGAACACCTTGGTTCTTTTCAACATACTTATAATGTATATCAAACAATAAAGGGTTGGGACGAGTTAGGTGGAACATTTGCCGAAGAAGGATTTGAATTTGTTTTTTGGGGT
>JAZUCT010000002.1:0-14476 GCA_045639255.1 Clostridia bacterium | reverse complement strand
ATTTTATAATTTTCCTAACATAAAAACAAGCATTATGCTTGCTTTTTTGTTTTTTTATTTTTAATTAACTTTTGAAATAACTTTTGAATTTCAACAAGTGGAATAATTGCAAATGCACAACAAATTGAAATTAATGCTTGATTTATTGTTAACAAAGTTGTGCCAAAAAAACTTTGTATTGTTGGAATAAAAGTGAATAAAATTAACAAAATTCCTGCCAAAAATGAGTAATTTAAGAATTTATTTCTTAAAGGATTGCTTACAAATATGGATTCCGTTAATTGCCTTACATTATAGGCATGAAATAATTGAATAAGTGAAAGTGTTAAAAATGCCATTGTTGTTGCAACCGAGTTATTAAAATTTAAAGAAAACATATGTCCACCAATAAAGAATGAAAGCAAAGTTAAAACTGTTTGCATAAGCCCTTGCACCACAATATTAACTCCCGTTTCATTTGCAAAAAGTGATTTGTTTGCTTTGCGTGGTGGTTGTTTCATAATGTTTTTTTCTGTTTTTTCGGCACCAAGGGCAAGTGCTGGCAAACTATCAGTTACAAGGTTTATCCATAAAATCATAACAGCACTTAAAAATTCAACTTTGAAAAATATGGTTGCAATAAATAAGCACAAAACTTCTGCAATGTTAGCAGATAGTAAATATTGCAACGATTTTTTTATGTTTGAATAAACTTTTCTGCCCTCTTCAACTGCTGTTATTATGGTTGCAAAATTATCGTCTGCCAACACAATATCTGCAACACCTTTGCTTACATCGGTGCCATTAACACCCATACCTATTCCAACATCTGCAGATTTAATTGATGGTGCATCGTTAACACCATCACCCGTCATGGCAACAACAATGTTAAGTTGTTTATATGCGTTAACAATTCTAACTTTATTTTCAGGACTTACCCTTGCATAAACTTTTATTTTAAATAAATTTTTCAAAAATTCTTCTTGCGAAAGTTTATCAAGCATTTCACCGGTGATGGCAGTGTCTGTTTCTTTATTATAAATTCCAATTTGCGTGGCAATTGCAACTGCTGTGTTTAAATGATCACCGGTTATCATAACGGCGGTCATTCCTGCCTCCTTACATGTTTTAACTGCATTTACAACTTCTTCTCGTGGTGGATCAATCATTCCAACAAGACCCACAAAAACAAGATTATTTTCGCAAGTTTGAATTTCTGCATTGCGTTTATATGCAACACCTAACACACGAAGCGCATTGTTTGTTAATGCCAAATTAACACTTTTTATTTGGCTTAATATGTTTTGCGTTAATTCAACTTCTCTTTCATCTTTTAGCACATAAGAACAATTATTAATAAGCATATCGAATGCGCCTTTTGTGAATGAAACTGTTTCACCGCTGTTTGTTTTATGAAGGGTGCTCATTAATTTACGATTGCTATCAAAGGGCAGTTCATTAACACGAATGAAACTTTTATTTATTGTGTTAATTTTAAAATTGTTTTCAATTGCATATTTAGTTAATGCAATTTCGGTTGGGTCGCCAAGAAAGTTATTTTTATTAATTTCTGTATTATTGCAAAGCACCATTGCATTTACAAGCATTTCATTTTCTGTTTTATTAATGGCATTATTTAAATATGTATTATTTGAAATTGTGTAAAGTTGCTTAACTGTCATTTCATTTAAAGTTAAAGTTCCAGTTTTATCTGAACAAATAACTTCACAACAGCCAAGAGTTTCTACTGCTGGTAAATTTTTAACAATTGCATTTTTTTCGCTCATTTTTTTAACACCCATTGCAAGAACAATTGTAACAACCGCAGGCAAACCTTCTGGAATTGCCGCCACCGCAATTGCAACAGCCGTTATAAAACTTTTTGTTATGCTGTTAATTAAACTTTGATTAAATGGTTTATTAATAACGCTTACAATAAATATTATTAATGCAATAAAAAGCACAATAAAAGAAAGAATTTTTGCAGTTTTTGCAAGTTGTTTTTGCAGTGGTGTTGTGTTTTTAGGTTGAATATTTAGCATTCCCGCAATTTTTCCAACTTCAGTGTTCATTCCTGTTGCAACAACTATTCCACTTCCTCGGCCATACGAAACAACTCCGCTGGAATATGCCATTGTTTTTCTATCCCCCAATGGAACATTATCATTAAGTTTTAAACTGTGGTCCTTATCACTTGGAACACTTTCACCAGTCAAAGTGGCTTCTTGAATTTTTAAACTTACTGACGAAATAAGCCTTAAATCTGCAGGAATAACATCGCCAGAATCAATTATAACAATATCACCAACTACAATGTTTTCACATTTTATTTTTTCAGTTTTGCCATCACGAAGAACTTTTGCAAAAGGTTTATTCATTTTGCTTAATTCTTGCATTGCTTTATCGGCCTTACTTTCTTGAATTGTGCCAATTATTCCATTCATTATTACAATAAGCAAAATTATTGCAGAATCAACAAGTTCAGCATAATGCCCTTGAATAATGGAAATTAATGCTGAAATAACCGCAGAAACAAGCAACACAACAATCATTAAATCTTTAAGTTGTGAAAAAAATCGTTGCAACCAAGTTTTTTGTTTTTCTGTTTTAAGTTCGTTTTTTCCATACTTTTGAAGCCTATTTTGTGCTTCGATTGAAGTTAATCCCTTTTCGGTTGTTTTAAAAACTTCAAATAATTCTTCTTTCGAACAGTTATGAAAAGTTTTCAAATTATCACACCTCAACTAACAATTTCTTAAATTATTTATGAAATTGTTTTAAATTGTGTGTTAAAAAAATCCACATATTGTGGATTTTAATTTGTTTATTCAGTTCTTAGTGCAATAACTGGATCTTTTTTTGATGCAAGATTTGCTGGAATTAGGCTTGCAATAAGATTAAGCCCAACACACAATAAAATCATCCAAAAAACTGTTGAAACACTTAGTGTTGCAATTGTTGAAACACCAACAAGATTACCAAGAACAATGTTTATTATTGTGTTAATTATTATTGTTGCAATTATTGCAATAATTGCTGAAACCGCGCCAATTATGCCAGCTTCAACAATGAATATGTTTGAAACATCTTTTTTTCTTCCGCCCAAACTGCGAATTGTGCCAATTTCTTTTATTCGTTCAATAACCGATGCATATGTTATTATTGCAATCATTATGCTTGAAACCACAAGCGAAATTGCCGAAAATGCAATAAGAGCATAAGTTATTATATCAATTAAATCACCCATCATGGAAATCAATAATTCTGAAACATCAATATAATTAACTTTATATGCATCTGCAATGAAATTTCCATCTTCATCTTTTTCATTTCCATAAAGTTTATATATTTCGCTGTTATTCCAATTATCAAGCACTTCAATAATTTGGTCTTTGCTATCAAAATCTTTTGGATAAATAACAATTGATGATGGTGAAGCTGTTATGCCAGTTTCTGAAATTATTTTTGTTGTTAGTGCTTCGCTGTAACCAATGCCACTTTCAATCCAAGCGTTTGCGGCATCTTTTTCTTGCCTTAAAATTGAAACAATTTTTACATTGTATGATTTTTGAGTTTCGCCAGATTTATATAAAACTTGCAATTCTTTTCCAAGAATAGTTTCAAAACTTATTTCTGTAAGGTTTGCATCGTACGTTATGCCTATTTCATCAAGAATTGCTGTTGAAACACGGTTATATGTGTCCACCACAAGTGCAACTTCGTTATATTCGGTTGGAATTGCATTGCCTGTTTTTATGGTTGCCAATGCGGTGTATTGGCTGGAAATATATTGCGGATTATTTAAAATTTCTTGCCAATTATTTGCCCTTATATGTGTGGAATTTTGATTAATATATAATGGCAAACTTCTTGCATAAGAAATGCCTAGAACCAAATTTTCTTGCTGGTTTTCACTGCGTAAATTCTGTTCCAGATAATTGATATAATCTTGGCTTAATTTTTGCCTTGTTATTGAAACATTATTTGGTTTTTCATAAGGAATAATTGTTGTTGAATTATTTGGATATTCTTGAAGTTCAACTTTTTCAAACATGCTTTCAATATCTATGTTCATTGATGTTGCACTTATCGAAATATAGTTTGCTGAAACAGATTGTTTTTGCAAATTATTAACATACGCTTGCATTCCTGTTGAAACCGATAACACAACAGCAATTCCAATTATTCCAATTGAACAAGCAAGCGAAGTTATGAATGTTCTGCGTTTTTTTGTTAACAAATTACTTCCTGAAAGAACAAAGCTTGATGCCAGCGACATTGAAGATTTTTTTCGTTGTTGTTTAATTTCTTTTTCGGTTAAGTTTTGTTGTTTTAGGTTAACTTGCTGAATTAATTGTTCTTTTTCTTGTTCTGTTACTGGATTTGTGTCGTTAACAATGTTTCCATCAAGCATTCTGACAATTCTTGTTGAATATTTTTCAGCAAGTTCAGCATTATGTGTTACCATTATTATAAGCCTTTCGTTTGCAAGTTCCTTTAACAAATCCATAACTTGAACAGAAGTTTCAGAATCCAAAGCACCGGTTGGTTCATCTGCCAAGATTATATCAGGATTTGTTACCAATGCCCTTGCAATTGAAACCCTTTGACATTGCCCACCAGACATTTGGTTTGGCTTTTTGTGAATATGTTCGCTTAACCCAACTTTTTTTAATGCATCAATTGCCCTTTTTCTGCGTTCTTTTTTTGAAATTCCGCCAATAGATAAGGCAAGTTCAACATTTTTAAGCGCTGTTTGGTGTGGAATTAAATTATAACTTTGAAACACAAAACCTATGGTGTGGTTTCGGTAAGTATCCCAATCGCCATCTTTATATTTTTTGGTTGATTTTCCGTTAATAATAAGATCACCAGAAGTGAATTTATCCAATCCACCAATTATGTTTAACATTGTTGTTTTTCCGCAACCACTTTGACCAAGAATTGAAACAAATTCACAATTTCTGAATGTTAGTGAAACCCCTTTAAGCACTGTTGTTGTTTCACCACCAACAACATAATCTTTGGTTATTTTATTTAATTCAAGCATTTAACAAATAACTCCTTTAATATATAAATTATATTAACATATTTTTTTAATTGTGTTAACATTTCAAATTAAAAAAACTTGCAAATAATGCAAGTTTTTAACTTTCTTTTTCAATATCGGCTTCTTTAACAATTTTTCTGGCAAATGAATTTTGAGAATTTGGAGATAATTGTTCAGATGCTTTATTGTTTTCTGTTTCGATTTCAGTTTCAATTTCAGTTTCTATTTCTTCTTCAACTTCTTTTTCAGGCAAAGCTGTTTTTAATTTAACAATTTCTTTGTGTTCAACATATTTTGCAACTGTTGCGTGAATACCTGAACCCATTAAACCACTTAATGAATTGAAAATTATATCCGATAACGATGGGAACCTATCAATTGGCAAAATAAATTGCAACATTTCAATTGAAAAACCCATTATGAATCCAGCAATTAAACCTTTCACAAGACTGAATTGTTTTTTATCGTTAGATGCTAAATATGACATTGCATAGCCAAGCGGAATGCCCATTGCTAAGTTTATTATAACATCACGGGTGGAAAGATTAATTAAATCAAATGAAAATTCTTTGCCAAACCATTGACCATTATTTACAAAGTCAACAAGCACATTTTGACCAATGCTTACTTCAAACAATGTGCCTATTGCCAACAATGCGATGTAACCAATTGTTAAACCTTTTGTTATTTTATTTAATGCTTTTGGTTTTTTATTAAGAAAAACATTCAATGCTGGAATTGCTGCAAAACATATTGAAGCAATTAAAACCGCTGTTGAAGTTGAGACTAGCGCCGTAAAAAACATACAGATTTTTCCTTTAAAATTTTTCTTCTGTTTTAATTATAATCACATTTATAAAATTTTCAATAGTATTTTTAAAATTTATCTTTTTCTAAAAATTAAATAAATTCCAATTTCAAAAGCAAATGCAATGTTTAAAATAATTAAAACAAAACAAATTGTTGAATAAAAATTTGGAACAAATATTAAATTAATTGCAACTAAAAGCCACATTATTGCAGAAAAAATAACATATAAAACATTCACGCTTATGCAAGTTATAATGCAAAATTTTGTTAGCATATTTAAAATATTTTTTTTCATTAAAAATACACCTCACAATTTTCAATTTCTGCAACGGTTGAACATATTGTCATGCCTACATCGGTTAATTTGGCTGTGTTTGGAAGAATATCTGAAATTCCAACCTTGTTTGCCATTTCGTTTGAAATATAAAAATAATTATTTTCAAACCACTCTTCATAAGTTGTTGTATAAATAAAGCCAAAAACACTGTTATAACCTATTCCATAATGAGTTAAGCCAACTATTCCGCCAATTTTTATGTTTTCAGTTGAAACTGTTTCAATAATTGAATAACAACTTTTTACATTTCCTATGTTACAGCCAATAATTCCGCCAATATATGAATTTGATTGAGTGTTATCTGTTAACTGAATTGTTCCAATTGACCCACAATTTAATGTTTCAGAAATTTCACCAGTTTCTGCGTTGAAATAATTAAGTGCAACAATTCCACCAGCATAAAAATTATAAAAAGTGTTTTCAACTTTTATGTTTGCTGTGTTTTTGCAATGTTGAATTTTTTTATAGTTTATTGCTGATATTCCAGCACAAAAACCTTCGGTTACCGTTTCACCAGAAGCACCTTGCGATGTTATTTTAACTTTAAGATTTCCTTTGTTTTCACAATTTAAAATTTCACCAAAATTGCTAAGATTTATTCCAGCAACTTGTGGCGACCAACTG
Organism: Clostridia bacterium; assembly: GCA_045639255.1. Lineage (GTDB taxonomy): Bacteria > Bacillota > Clostridia > Christensenellales > UBA1242 > JAZUCT01. Next base: position 7,676 of record JAZUCT010000002.1, on the reverse strand, counting down.
CTTGCATTTGTGTTTTGTGTTATGCTTCCAAAATTTACGCAATTTTTTATTTTTCCATCGGCATTATTTAAACTTGCAATTCCGCAAACATCAGTGGTATTTGTTAAAATGATTGAATTTTCAGAAACTGAACAATTTGAAATTTCACCATTGTTTTTGCTTACACAACATGCAAAAAAACTATCTGTGTTTTGAGTGCCTGTTACTTGAACATTTGCAAGCACATTTATGTTTGAAATTGTTTTATTATTTTCACCAACAAAAGCAGAAACATAAATTGTTTCACCACCACTTGAAAGTGTTAATTCAGATGTAATATTTAAATAAATATCTTTTATTTCGCCATTATTTTTGTTTGCAAAATATGAATGTGATTTATTCAAATTTTTTAAGTTTTGGTTAAAAACAAGGTTCGCATTATAAAACTTGCCTGAAAAATTGCTAAAAATTGTAGAATTTGAAGCTTTTATTGTTATTGTTTTTCCATTTCCATTAATAACACTTGAACAATTATAACTTTTTGAAAGTGAAAGCGAAACATTGTTTTTAAGCTTGAAATATTTATTTTTGCTTTCAAAAGCCATTTTAAGTTGCAATGCATTTGTTATATAAAGTGGATTACTTTCTGTGCCTAATTTTTTTGATAAATTTGCAATCAAAAATGCACTTGCACTGCAAATAAAAATTAATGCAAAACTTAAAAAAATTGCTTTTTTTATGAATGTTTTAAGTGGTTTTTTTTCAAATTTTATGTTTTGCGATAAAAATTCAATTTTTGAATTTGAGTTTATTTTTTCAATTTTTTTAAGTGAATTTAAAATATTTTCATCTTTGATTTTAAACTTTTTATAAACATATTTAAGATGAGTTGTTTGGTTTAATATAAGCAACATTTCAAAAGGCGAAACAATGCTTTCTGTGTTATATATTCTTAATGTTCTGCCACAAACTTGCTTAAATTTTTGATAGATTTCAAAATTTTCTTCCACTGTTTCATATTCAGTTATGGTTATAAGTTTGTTTTCATATTTTTTTATAATTTTTGTGCTGTTGAATAAGTATAAAACTGAAAGCAATGGAAATCTGCCAAATCGAACACGCAAAAAATCTTCCTGTTTCAACAAAACAGAAAATTGTTTAACATTATTTAATTTTATGCTTTCAATTAAGCTTTTTATAAAAATTTTGTTCATTTTAACCTATTTTTTTATTTTTAGTTTGCGTGATGTTGCCCACTTATCCAAAATTTCAAAGATATATTCTTCATTAACATCATTTTTTTGAACTGCATTTTCAAGCAATTTATTTGTTGCTTGATAAGTTTCAATAAGTTTTTGAATGTTTGAATTTTCGGAATTTAGTTTTTCAAGAATTTCTGCATTTTCATTTCTTATAACATCAATTTTTTTTGTGTTATCGGTTAAGGCAAGAGCAATATCTTTATTAATAAAATCGCTTACCTTTTCAACGCTTGTTTTGTAAGTTTCAAGCGATTTTTGTAACTCTTTAACATTATAATTCACTTTTTTATCTTCAATAACAGCATCAAGTTTTTCAAGTTGCTCTTCCGCCTGCCTTTCAATATTTGCAATATTTGAAAGCCTTGTTTCAACATTTTGAATAACTTTTAACAAATTTGACATTTGTTGGTTATATTTTTCACTGCTTAAAGAAACTTTTTCAATGTTATTTATTAACACTGACGATTGATTTGCTTGTTTTTGAATAACTTCATATACTTCTTGCAATTTTTCTTGAATGCCATTATTCAAATTAACATCAAGTTTATCAATGCTGTTTTTTATTTCGTTATATGTTAATGAAAAATTATATAAACTTTCTTGAATTGGAACAAGCATGTTTCTATATTCAATAAAACTATCGATTAAAAGTTGCAAATTTTCATTATTTTCCATTGTTATTTACCTCGCTTAAACATTTATTTATTATTTTTTGTTTATTTTCCAGCAGTTCAATATCTTCCAAAAGCACCTGATGAATAATATCAACCACCATTTGATTATCTTTAAATTTAACATAATATGGCAAAATGTTAATACTTAAATTTTTTCCATTTCCCACACACGCATCAACAAGTTCAACCAAATCATAATCTTGCGAAAGAATGAATTGTTTTTTTGCATCTTCATAAAATCCTTCTTTCCACAACAAAATACCCGCTTCTTGATATTTTCCTGAATGAACTTTTCGCTCAAAAATTTCAATCTTTTTTAACTGACCATTTTGGTCAATAATATTTGAAAGTTTTGAAACAAGGAATCTTGCATTATCATATTGAGCAAGTTGAAGAAATTCGTTAATTCTGTTTTTAACTTCTTTTTCGCTTATTTCAAAAACAGGAAGTTGCTTTTCAATTAATGAAATGAAGTTTTCATTATTTAAATTTTCAAAATTTTCTGTTAAAAACTGTTTGAAAATTAAGTTATCTGTTTCTTCAAACACAAAAACATTTTGTTTTGCCCTTGTTAACCCAACATAAAATAAATTAAAATAATACCTGAACACAGAATTTTCGTTTGCAATTTTTCTGTTAATGTTTTTGTTAATTAAATAGTTCCATTTTGATTGGTTTGAAGAAATTAAGTTATATAAAATAACATTTTCCCTTTCAAGCCCCTTAATTTCAGAAACTGTTAAAATTTCATATTTAGGCAAAACATTTTTAAGTTTTATTTTTTCGTTATTATTTGCTGTTATAATTGTTAAACCAGAATAGTTTTTTGTTGATAAACTTTCAATAAACTCTTTATCACAAATTTTAATGCACAATGAGTTAATTCCACTTTCAACACTTCTACCTTCAACAACAAAGTTATGTTTTCCAAAAAGTTTTGTGTTAATTTTATTTAAATTTTCAACAACTTGTTGAAGTTTTTTTGTGTTTCTGTAATTATTTTCAAGTTTTTCAACCTGAGAAATATTTTCATCAAACATTAATCGTTTTAAATAAGCAAAACTGAAAAATGTTGGATTAACCATTTGCAACGCATCGCCAACACAAAATAATTTTCTGGAAATTAATTTAAATAAGCATAAATTAACTTCTGTAAAATCTTGAACTTCATCAATTATTGCAAGTGAATATATTGTTATTTTATTTTTTTCTTCAATAAGTTCACGGCTTAACAAATTATTATCTGTTAAATTATTAACCTTTAAATGTTCATAATAATCTTTTGCAACTGAATAAATTGCCTCGCATTCAATTGAATTAAAACTGCCTTTTCTTTTTTCAATATATTGATTTAATAAAAGCATTTCATTTTTATTGTTTAAATCGAAACAACCAAAAATTAAGCCATAAATTTCTTTATATATAACTTCTTTTGAAATGTTTTTTAATTTTTCAATTTTTGCAATTAAAATATGATTTTTTATGTTTTTAAAATAATTGTTTAAAAAATATTTTTCATCTGCAATTGAAAATTCTTTATTTGTTACTTTTTGATATAAATTTTCAATAAGCATAAAATCAACATTATTTAAAAATGTTAATATTTTTTCAATTTTGTTTTGAATATTTTCATCATCTTCGCTTGAAAAATATATATTTAAACGGTTTTCAATCGCTTTTTTATGGTTAAAATCCAAAAATACAAGAGAATTATTCTTAAAATTATTTAGAAAGTTTTTTAAGTTATATTTAAATATTTCAATTTTTTCTTTTGTTTCGTTAAGCAAACTTTTTGAATATGTTGTGTATAAAATTTTTCCACGATATTCTTTTGATGCAGAATAAATTATTTTTGCAACACAAACATTTGTTTTTCCACTTCCAGCAACACCTTGCACCAAAAGATTTTTATTTTCAGTTGAAACAATTTTTTGTTGAATTTGATTTAAAAGTGGAAAATTCATAAAATCAGCATCATAAACACCATAAAGTTTTTCAAAACTTTCCGAATTGATATTTGATGATTTTGAAACAATTATATTAAATTTATTTATTCCAACAAACTTTTGATAAAAATAATTTTCATTTAAAATTTTATTTTCATTTTCATCTTCAACTTTAACAAAAACAATATCGTTAGGTTGCAAATTATTTCCGCATGAATATCCAAATCTGAAAAAGAAATTTGCATTCAAACAATTAAGTTTATATTCTTCACATTTCAACAGTTTTATTGTTGAGATGTTTTTTATTATTGTTTCCCATAACTTTAAAAGAAGTTTATCGATTGACAAAAGAATTTCTGTTTCTTTTGCAAAAAGTGAAGTTTTAAAACATTTGCTTTCACTTGATAAAATTGTTTCATTAATTTCTGCAATTAATTTGACTTCACTTTTCATAATCCACTCCTTTTAAAAATTTAGTAAGTTATTAAAAATATCCAAATTTCCGTTTAAAATTTTTTCAATATTTTCAGTTTTATTTAATCTTACATCACATACAACACCACAATTAAAATCATATTCGCGAATTTTTATTAATTGAGTTTGTTGTGCAAGTTGTTTTGCATTGTTTAAACTTTCAAGTTGCAAATTATTATAGTGATTTGAAAGTTTAGAAATGAGAATTTTTAATGCATCTGATTTATTTTGAATTTGACTGCGTTGATTTTGACATTTTGCAGTTATTCCAGTTGGCAAATGAGTTATTCTGACAGCGCTGTTTGTTCTGTTCACATGTTGCCCACCTGCACCACTTGACCTGAAAGTTTCAATTTTAATTTCATTTTCGTTAAGTTCAAATTGTTGATTTTCACAAAATGGGTAAGTTATAATTTCAGCATTAATAACTTGATTTTCAAATTTTATTTTATGAATTCCAATTTCGTTTTTAAAAAGTATATTTGAATTTTTGCCACTAACTTTTATTTCAATAATGGTTTGATTTGAAATATCAAAATTAAGTAAATCAAATGTTAAATTGCAATTTTTGCAATAATTTTTATATATTGAAAGCATTTTTTCAATAATTTTTTCGTTTTTGGTGTTAAAAGTTAACTGAACAACAATTGAATTATTGTCATCACCAAGCAACATCAGTTGCAAAATTTTTGCATTATTTTCAATTTCAGAATGCAATTTAGAAATTTCTTGATTAATTAATTCTTTAAATTCTGCTGATGCATTTACAAGTTCATTGCTATAATTATTTAATTGACCAATTTGGTCAGTTATTATTGTTGTTAATTTGACAACATTGTTAAGTTTTTGTTTTTTTAATAAAAGATGTTTAAAATATAATTGGTCTGCAATTATTTCTGGGTATGACAAAAAACTTTCAATTTCTTGAAATTCTTTAAGTTTTTCGTTTCCCTTTTTTAAAATTGCATTGATATGTTCCATAATTAATTATTCCAAAATAAAAACAACAATTTTGTTGTTTTTATTATAATGTATTTAACAAAAAATGTAAATTAATAACAAAGATTGATTTTTTTAGCAATTTCCATAAATTCCGCCATCAATTCTGATAACTTCATTATTTATGAAATTTGATTTGTCGCTTGCAAGAAAAGAAATTAAGTTTGCAACATCTTGTTCAGTTCCTGCTCGGCGAACAAGAACTTTTTCTTCTTCATACTTAATAAACTCTTCATCCATATCTTTAACTTCACTTTCTGTGGCAATAAAGCCCGGAGCAACTGCATTTACAGTTACATATGGAGAAAACTGAATTGCAAGATTATGTGTTAACGAAATAATGCCTGCTTTTGATGCATCATAGTCAAGGCACATTGGATAATAAGTGTTTATTCCGTTGGTTGAAGTTAAATTAATTATTTTGCCAAATCTGTTTTTGAACATAATGTCGCCAATCAACTTTGAAACCATAAATGTTCCAATTAAATTAACATTAAGTGTTTTTTGAAAATTTGCCATGGTTTTATCGTGAAAAAGAGTGTCGATTGAAATTGCTGCATTATTTATAAGAACATCAATTTTTTCGAACCTTTCAACAGATTTTTTAACCAAATTTTCAACTTCTTCTTCAATTGAAATATCACATTTTAAAATAAGATATTCAACATTGAGTTCTTGCAATTTAATTTCAAGGTCTTTTATAGCATCTTTCCCGCTGTTATAGGTTGCAACAATATTAAATCCATCTTTTGCAAGTTGCAATGCTGTTGCTTTACCAATTCCACGGCTTGCGCCTGTTATAAGTGCTGTTTTTTTCATATTACTTTTCCTTTTAAGTATTTTAACACATTGAATAAAAAAAGCAAACAATTAAGTTTGCTTTAAGTTTATGCCCTTGAACAATATTTGCCATCGGCAGTTGAAACAATAATTTTTTCGCCTTCTTCAATGAATAACGGAACACGAACCAACAATCCTGTTTCAGTGTATGCATTTTTTGTTGCGTTTGTTGCAGTGTTGCCTTTAACAGCAGGATCGCATTCAACAACTGTGAATTCAATTTTTTCTGGAAGTGTTAAACCAATTAGTTCACCGTTATACATTGCAATATCAACACTCATATTTTCAAGAAGATAGTTTTTGCTGTCGCCAACTTGTGCTTCACTTAATTCAAATTGATCGTAGGTTTGCATATTCATAAAGAAATATGTGTCGCCAGCAGAATATAAATATTGAACATTCATTCTGTCGATTTTAGCATCTTCGAATTTAACATTGGTGTTAAAAGTTTTTTCAACTGTTGCACCTGTTCTTAAATTTTTAAGTTTTGTTTTCATAAATGCAGCGCCTTTGCCTGGTTTAACATGCAAAAATTCAACAACTTGCATTAATTGACCTTCAACAATAAGGGTTGTGCCATTTTTAATATCATTAACTTCTATCATAATTTTTTCACCTTTTATTTTAATCTGTTTTTATTTTACTATTTTAACATAGCTTATGTCAAGAATTTATTTAATTTCAAATTTGCTAAGCAATATTTTTTGTTGCTTCAATTTCAAGTTCTTGATTATTTTTGTTTTGTTCTTGTTCTTTATTTTTAATGTATTTTGTCCAAGTCATAAGTCCATAGGTTGTGTTTGAAATATATCCAACTTTAAGCACAAGAAGAACCCATTGACCAGATAATATGTTAATTATAACTTCAAGTGCAATCGATATATACCAAATTGTCCATGCTTCTTTATATCTGAAAAATAACAATATTCCATCAGCAATTCCAACAGCACTTACACAAGCATCTAGGTAAGCAATAACTTTTATTATTGTTTCGCTGTGATAAAAATCAGTTTCAGGACCATAAGCGGCGGTTAAATAACCAATTCCGAATGTCCATGCAACAATAAGTGCACATATGATTATTGATTGCCACCATTTTAGTTGGCGAACAACTGTTAATTCTTTTTTGGCTTTGTCTGGATGTTTATGCCAATTTATAAAGCTTGCAATATGAAGTGGCATCCAAAGGAAAATTGAAACTGCAAGGGTTGCAAATCGTGCCTTTAACATTAAAAGCACTGCAATTTCAATAATTTCAACAAATATATACCAAAAGAAACTCCACTTGCTTTGTTTTGATGTTAAAAGTTCACAAAATAAACACAAAATAACATCGATTAAATATAAAATTGTTATAATTCTTCCATCGAAACCGTTTACTGTTTGTTCAGGAAACACAATTGATAAAATAACTGAAATAGCTGCAAGCGAGATTAACCAAATTTTTTCGTAATTATTAAAATAACTTGTTTTTTTGCCTAAAAAATCAAAAATTCTGTTAT
>JAZUCT010000001.1:0-3484 GCA_045639255.1 Clostridia bacterium | reverse complement strand
AGATGAAACAAATGCAAGTAATTAAAGGCAGTGGTGGAAGTTACACTTTGTTTAATGGAGTTCAGCACTTTTTAGCAACTGCAAGGGGTAAACTTAAAGAAAACAAAGTGCTTGTTGGCGATTTTGTTGAAACAGAACTTGTTAATCAAGAACTTATAATAACTGCGGTTAAAGAACGAAAAAATCAATTGATCAGGCCCGTTGTTGCTAACATAGATAATATGTGCATTGTTATTGCACCGTTGCCTAAGCCAGATTTAAGTATTGTGGATAAGCAACTGCTAAAATGCTATCAACTGGGAATAAAACCAATAATATGCATAAACAAAACCGATATTGCTGAAAATAAATTTATTGAACAAATAAAATCTATATATAATTTTGTTGAGGTTGTTGAAATCAGCACAAAGGAAAACAAAGGTATTGAAATGTTAACCGAAAAAATAAAAGGTGGTTTAACAGCGTTATGTGGGCAATCAGCGGTTGGGAAAAGCAGTTTAATAAATTGCCTTGACCAAAATAAAAACCTTAAAACAAATGGCTTGTGTGCCAAAGTTGAAAGGGGCAAACACACAACAAAACATAGCGAAATTCATATAATTGAAAATTTGCTTATAATCGACACTCCGGGTTTCAGCATGCTTGAAATTCAAAATATGGAGCCAAACGAAATTGCATATTTCATGCCAGATTTTTTAAAACATAGTGAAAATTGCAAATATCAACCTTGCACACATATAACTGAAAGATTGCAAGATTGTGCTGTAAAACAAGCACTTGAAAACAAAAATTTAAGCCAAGAAAGATATTTAAATTATGTTGAAATATTCAACAGTATTAAACCAGAATGGGAGAAGAAAAAAAGAAATGTTAAAAACCCTAATTTCAGTTTCAACACACCCCGCAAAAAACGAAATAAATAAATATATTCGTTTTTTTGAAAATGCTGGGGTTGATATGTTCCATTGTGATGTTATGGACGGCAATTTTGTAACAGATACAGCATTCAGTTTGGAACTTTTAAAAGAACTTAAAAGCCAAACCACTTTGCCACTTGATGTTCATTTAATGGTTAAAGATGTTTTAAAAACAGCAATCAGTTATGCTGAAAATGGTGCAAACATAGTAACTGTTCATTATGAAAGTTTTAAAAATAACAAGGAAATTGTTAAATGCTTAAAAAAATTGCGTGAACGCAAAGTTTTAACTGGTGTTTCAATTAAACCAAGCACAAGTGTTGAAAGCATTATTGAAGTGTTGCCATATTGCAATGTTGTGCTTGTTATGAGTGTTGAACCAGGTGCAAGTGGCCAAAAGTTTATGCCAGAATGCCTTGAAAAAATTAAAAAACTTAACCAAATAAAAAAAGAACAACACTTAAAGTTTTTAATTGAGGTCGATGGCGGAGTTAATTCCGAAAATGCTTCGCAAATTGTTTCAGCAGGTGCAAACATTCTTGTTAGTGGAAGTTTTTTATATAAAGCAAGTGATGTCTCTAAGGCTGTTAATTCATTAAAAATTAACAATTAAATAACTTAAATTTAAATTAAAAATTTAACAAGCAATAAAATAAAAACATATAATGCAATATAAAACATATGGAGGAACACATTATGAGAATATATTGCTTTAAAGCACCAAAAATTTTGGCATTTATCTTGCGAAAATTTGTTAAAAAATCATAATTTTTAATTGCTTGCATACTTAAAAGTTGTTATACTTATACATAAGATAAAAGGAAATAATTATGAGTGTTTTAAAAATAGAAAACTTATATCTTAAAGTTTCAAAAGAGATATATGCACTTTTTAATATAAATCTTGAAGTTAATCAAGGCCAGCATGTTGCAATTGTTGGCCAAAAGGGAAGTGGAAGAACCCCTCTTTTAAGGTGTATTTGTGGCCTTGAAAAACAATTTGATGGAACTGTTTTGGTTAATGGGCAAGATGTAAGAACTTATGATTTCAGTGAAAAATTTCAAATGGGTTATTTGCCTTCATATCCTGTTTTTTTCGATACAAAAAGTGTTCGATATAATCTTGAATATGTGTTAAAACTAAGAAAAGTGGATAAAACACTTATTTCAACAAAAGTTAACGATATTCTTGATGAATTTGAACTAAACAGAATTGCCGATGTTAACATTTATCAACTTTCAAACTATGAAAAGTTTTTGGTTGCAATTGCAAGGCTAAGGCTAAGAAAACTTAACTTCTTAGTGGTGGATAGTTTTGAAGATTTATTCTCGGAAAAAGAAAATCAAGTTATAAATTCACACCTTTCAAAATTATATAACAGCGAAACAACTGTTATTAAAGCAATTGAAAACATTTATTCAACTTATGAACATTTTGAAATTATTAATTTAAAAAATGGTGGCATTGTTTAAAAAACGCAGATTTTTTCTGCGTTTTTTAATAACTATAAATGCATAAAAAAACACGGCATAGCCGTGAAAATTATGCTTCTTTTTTTGCTGTTTTCATACATTTAGTGCAAACATATTGAGAAGAAACTTTGCCATCAACATCAATTTTAACTTTTTGAACATTTGCACCCCAAGTTCTTCTTGATCTCATGTTAGAGTGACTAACATTATTTCCAGTAGTTTTGCCTTTTCCACAAATTGAACATACTCTAGACATTTTAAAAAGCCTCCTGTGTAAATATTTAGTAGGTTATATTTCCAAACTGTTACTTATATTAACAAATTTTAATGAAAAAATCAACCACTTTATTGAAATTTTACAAAATTAAAGAAAAAAAGTTGCAATTTTGAATATTATATAGTAAAATTATTGGCAGAAAGGGGGCATTATGGCAGTTCAAACGGTTAATATTTTTGGAAAAATTTCCATAACAGACGAAGCAATTGCATCAATTGCATCACATACCGCTCTTGATTGTTATGGTGTTATCGACCTTGTTTCAAAAGGTCTTGCCGATAGTTTTAAAGAATTATTCAGGCGCAAAAAACTTTCTAAAGGGGTTAAGGTGTTCACTTATGAAAACCGCATTAACCTTGATCTATTTGTAATTTTAAAATATGGCGTTTCAATAAGTGCCGTTGCAGACTCGTTAAAAAAGTCTGTTAAATATAGTGTTGAACAATTCACTGGCATGATTGTTGAAGCAGTAAATGTTAATATTGTTGGTGTAAGATTATAACAATAAAATGTGTAATTTTATGCCATTATTTCGTGCGTAATCAATAGGAGTATATAATGCAAAAATCAATAAATGGTGCTACCTTTCGTAAAATGATATTGGGTAGTTCTAAAATCATAGAAGATAACAAACAGTATATCGATTCACTTAATGTTTTTCCTGTTCCAGATGGCGATACTGGAACAAATATGTCACTAACTTTTAAAATGGCAAGCCAAGAAGTTGCAACATGCCCATCAAACAGTTTAGATATGGTTTGTGATGCCTTTTCAAAAGGTGCACTAAAAGGTGCAAGGGGTAACTCAGGTGTTATTCT